>JAITWM010000197.1 GCA_031285265.1 Lysobacteraceae bacterium | reverse complement strand
CCCGAAGCGGTTGGCCACCGACATCCCGATAAATGTCGCCATCAAGACGAGTACCAGGATCATTATCAGCAGCAGAACGCCCCAAATCGCGAGAATCACGGTGGTCGCCGTGCCCAATTCGTGGCGCTGCCATTCCGGATGTTCGGTGAACGCCCATTTGTCCACCACCAGCGTGTCGCAGACCATGTCATGCAGGGCTTGCTTGCGTGCCGTGAACCCAGCCATGATGAAACCGAAACCTAGCGGTAAACTGCTCAGAAAAATCGCGAAGAACCGGCCGATACCGCGCGACAACGTAATCCGGCTGCCATCGCTCCGGACCACTTTGATGCCGACGACCATCTTGCCGAGCGTAGCTTGCCGTTCCGAGGAGTGGAATCCACCGTAATAAGCCGCCGAGATTCCCAGCCCCACCAATTGCATGATCACCTGACTGATCAGCATGACGGCCTCGGGGACGGCCGAGGGGGTGGGGGATTGCATCCCGGCCACAAACAACATCATCATCACCACGATCAGGATCATGCTGATGATGTAGCTGATCACGCCGACTACGAGGCCATCGAGCAGATAAGCGGCGGCGCGTTTCCAAAAGCCCGCGTAGACCACTTCCCCGCCTTGAACCACGGCTGTATTCATGGCCAGCGAAGCCGATGGCGCCGCATAAGGCGAATATGCCGCCATCGATTCGGCGGGAGCCGCCGTCTCGACGGCTTCCGGCAGCTTCACCGGCCGTGTCCGAATATCCCCGCCGTTGTCAATGGCGGCTGCCGCCGTTTCTTTCTTATCGGAATTTCCTGCCGCATTGATGTGATCGGATACCGGTGAGAACTCGTCGATAAACTGCTGCAATGGCGCCCAACCGGACATTCCATCCCGCCAGACCAAGGTGTTTTGATTCAATTCCCCTTGCCGGAGGCGCTGGCCGATTTCTTGCGCGGGAACGGGTCCGTGTTGTTGCTGATCGGCGCCAGCGTAATACCATTCGCTCATGATGTTTTATCCAGGATGGCATCATTGGATCGTCGAGAATGCAGTCCATTGCAACAGCCGATGATGCCATTCCCGGCGGCTTGACAACGATGGATGATCGAGACTGCGTTCCCTGTCAATCGCCGCATTGTACCCAAAAAAATGATGTGCGGAATCGCGTTCGCTGCTGTCACCGGTAGCGTCCGATGCCATCATCAATGCGAGCTGGATCGATGCCGTGATATTGCCGAACGGCCTTTCCGTCCTTTCGATAGGAATCCGGGTGAAGCCGTCTTCACCCGGGTACGCGTTGATGGCGGCTTGCGCCCCGCCAATCGTCGGCTTTGCGAATGTTCCAAAAGCGGCTTTTTTATACTACGCAACCGCATTCATTCACTATTTCATATCCAGTACGACTCTGCCTTCGATCTTACCGGCATGCATACGTGCGAATATGTCGTTGATGTTTTCTAATTTGTCGGCCGTCACCGTTGCCTTGACCTTGCCTTCTTCCGCAAAATTCAGTGATTCCTGCAGATCCAGCCGGGTACCGACGATCGAGCCGCGCACCGTGATGCCGTTCAGGACCATGTCGAAAATCGGTAGCGGGAAACTACCTGGCGGCAGGCCAGTGAGAGAAACCGTACCGCCGCGGCGTACCATGCCCAATGCCTGCTCGAACGCTTTCGGCGATACTGCCGTGACCAATGCGCCATGCGCTCCGCCAATCTCTTTCTTCAGGTAAGCGGCCGGGTCGGTTTTCATCGCATTGACCACTACCGTGGCGCCCAGACGCTTGGCCAGTTCCAGCTTGGCATCGTCCACGTCTACCGCCGCCACGTTGAACCCCATGGTCTTGGCATATTGCACCGCCATATGTCCCAGACCGCCGATACCGGAGATGACGACCCAGTTTCCCGGTTTGGCATCGGTCATCTTCAATCCTTTGTATACGGTGACCCCCGCGCACAGCACCGGAGCGACCTCGATGAAATCGATGTTCTTCGGCAGATGGCCGACATAATTGGCGTTGGCCAGCGCATATTCGGCGAATCCGCCATTGACGGAATACCCCGAGTTCTGCTGCTGCTCACAAAGCGTCTCCCAGCCACCCAGGCAATGTTCGCAGTGTCCGCATGCCGAATAAAGCCAGGGAATACCGACACGGTCGCCTTCCTTGACATAGGTGACGCCCGCGCCGACCGCAACGACGTGCCCCACGCCCTCATGTCCCGGGATGAATGGCGGGTTTGGCTTGACCGGCCAATCGCCCTCGGAAGCATGCAGATCGGTATGACAAACACCGCATGCTTCTATCTTCACCAAAAGGTCGCCGGCTGCCGGCCGCGGTATTGCCACTTCCTCGATAACCAGGGGTTTTCCAAATTCGCGGACGACGGCTGCTTTCATGGTCTTATTCATTATCGAAATCTCCGGAGGTTCGTCAGCATTTCAGCTGTGGACAGATATTGAAGTAATTGAATCCATATAATGCAAAATGAAGTTCATTAGAAAACGTAAATGATAGAGTATGTATTCGGTTGCGAGATTCATTGAATCGGCCCGATCTGATTCTGCGGCGATCGTCACATACCGTCCCAACGATTCCGGAACCCGCATATATGCGAATATCCTTGTCTTGCCATCACTCAAGGCCGCACAGCCTGACATCGGTCTGTCATATTTCCACTTTGCCCATGATTTCTACGTGACCGATACGCCAAGGGCTGCTTAACGGAATCGTAATTGTTTGTAATATGAAAAATTTCAGAAGATGTGCAGTGCGTCTTCTCAAGATATTGGATAATCGATTTCGTACCGCATCACATGATCCGCGCACCTAGGGAGTGGTAGATTCGATAAGTCTCATGGTGCAACGATAATGATCGTCACGACGGTTCGTTCGAGGGGGATACGACCGTCCCAATGCGATACCCGTAAAAGGTATAGTTCGATGTTTCTTCACAAAGTCATCGTAGTGCGTGTCCAGGGGGGGAGACTATGTTGAAGTGGATCAGTAAAGCGCTGGGAGGCAATGTCAAAGAAGGACAAGGATCGCCTGATACTGCGACCGATTGGCTGAAGCGGTTGGAAGACGTATTGATTCCGATCCGCCAACGCAGCGGGGGCAGCATCAGACAGAATCTCACCGATGACATTCTCTCTTTCGTCGCTACCGGCGAACCGTGTTCCGTGCTGGCCGAAATCACGTTGCTCAGCAAAGTCGGCGACTCTTTGCAAATGACGGGTTATTCCTATCAGAGCAATGCCGGTACTCGCGCGTTGTATGACGGCACTGTGACATTGCCGCTGCCATTGGCGCTGCGTTGGACGCGCGTATTGGAAGCTTCCGTCGGTGCGGAAGCGCAAATGTTCTATATTCAGATGCCGGACGGCTCGCATTGGCCGGAAGCATTGTTGATGCATGCTTCCGGTACTTCCATTACTTGTCTGGCGCGCCGGGAGCCCATTGCCGCAGGCATCACCGCGAGCCTGATCGAAGCGTTGCTGGTCGAGTCTGGTCTGGAGCCCCATGCATTGCTGACGGCTTGTTTCGCCACACCGTTCGATGAGTTTTCATCGGGAGCATTCCGAATGCGGTTGGTGACCGAATTACCAGATTACTCCGCAGCCGTCGCACGCCACGCCGACGCGTTGCGCCCGCTGTTGCTGCCCGATGCTCAGCCGCAGTGTCTGCATGTGATCCGGATGCTGATGGAAGTCGACAAAGACACGCTGTCGCTTTTCACGCCGGAACTCACGCAATTGGTGATTTCCGATGGCGAAGACATCTGCGCCGCACTCGGATCACTGGTGCGCAGCCCGGAAATCATCGCCGCATTGAAGGAATTGGCGGTATCGGGAACCATCGATCAACGCATCCATACTCTACGCCGGCTACGACAGATCGCCGAGCATGATGACAATGGTGTGTTGCAGCGATTCGTTCGCGATACCGCTCAAGCCGACGAGGCGCCCTGGGTTCAAGCACTGCTGGAAGAGTGGGGGGAAGCCGATCGCGATCCGTCACAGCAAATCCGCACTGCCTCGGATATTTCGACTACTGCGATCGAACCGGCGGCGCCGGACGAACCCGCGGCCGCCGATGCGATTGCCGTCGCGCACCTGAGGCCGTTCTGGGACGCTATCAATGAAGCGGTCGAGCGGCGCAACCGTCCACTGCGGCAACAGCTCGAACAGGAAATCGAACAAGGGAAAGAAAGCAAAATCCGTTTGGACCCGGCCTATCCGGATACCTTGCTGGTGCAATTGCAGGAATACATCCAATCGGGTGCGCCATTGCAAGATTCTGACGGGCCCTGCGCTCTATACAAACACTGCAAGTATGTTGCGCCACTGATTCCGGCATTGGCAGCCACGCCGAAGATGGATCCGGAAACGTTGTTTCGGATATTGAATTTTTTCGGTTTGTTGATTTACGACGGCCGCATAGACCGCGTTGCGATCGACGCATTCAACACGATACATCGAACCGCCAGACATCCCAGTCTGGTGGAATTATCGCAATCGCTGGAAACCATCGGTATTCCCGCCACTATGCTTCTGGCCGCCTACTGCGATCGCTGGCAACCGTTGGCGGAAGATTGGAGCCGGGAATCGATCTGGCCGTATTTCGCACAACAGATGGATGCCGTCGTGCAAATGCTCCAGCAGGGCAGATCCGCTTCCGCCGATCTTGACCGTGCCCGTTTGTTCGGCGCCGTGGCGGCGCTGCCGTCGTGTCCGCCCGATGTGGTCGATATCCTGTTCGATCTGGCATTCGGCGGCGATCCGTACGACCGCCTCCATGCTCAGGACGCGTTGACCGGCTTGCCTGGCAAGGAAGGCCGTATCGTCAAAGCCTTAGCCGGCGGCAAAGCCGATATCCGCGGGTATGCCGCGCAATGGCTTGCCCGATTGCAGTATTTGCCGGCCGTCCCGATGCTGGAGCAGGCGTTGCTCAAAGAAAAGCACAACGGCGCCAAAGCCGTATTGCTTGACGCGTTGCACGCTCTCGGCCAACCCATCGAGAAATACTTTCATCGCGACAAACTGGCTGACGATGCCGATCGTTTGCTGAAAAAAGGTATTCCGAAGGAGCTGTCCTGGTTCCCCTGGAAAACCCTGCCGGCAGTGCGCTGGGCCGATAATCAACAGCCGGTGCCGGAAAACATCCTGCGCTGGGTGCTGCTGGTCGCCTATAAGCAGAAATCGCCGGAACCCAATATCACGCTGCGTCAATATTGCACCATGTTCGAACCCGCCGATCGCGAGAATTTCGGCCAGTTCGTTCTGAATGCGTGGCTGGACGAAGACATGCGCCCGCTTTCGGTGGAAGAAGCCGGCAAATTGGCGGCTTCACAGGCGCGGGCCGCGTTCAGCAATGCGCGCAGACATCCGGAAAAATATCCGGAACATGCCGGGAAATCGATGGAGGATCTCACCGCGCTCTTCCTGCCGGAAATGCTGCAACAGTCGCGGGACTCGGCCATCCACAGCAAAGGCATACTGGCAGTTGCCGCCGCTTGCGCCGGCGAACATGCCGCCGAGCCGGTCGCACACTACTTGAAGGAATACCATGCCACCCGAGCCGTGCAGAGCAAAGCATTGTTCGCGATGCTCGCCTGGATCGAACATCCCTCCTCTGCCCGATTGCTGTTATCGGCCAGTAACCGCTTCCGCAACAAGAACTTGCAAAAAGAAGCGATGCGCCAGGCCGAGGCGTTGGCCGAGCGCAAAGGATGGACGGCATCCGAACTGGCCGATCGAACCATTCCGACCGCCGGTTTCGAGGAAAACGACATCCTGGAGCTCAGCTATGGCAAACGCACCTTCAATGCGCGCCTGAGCGCCGAGCTCGATGTCGAGCTGTTCGATTCCGATGGCGGAAAAATCACGGTTCTGCCCAAAGCGAAGCCGGAGGATGTCGCCGATCTGGTCAAAGCGGCGAAGAAAATGCTGTTCGAAGCGAAGAAATCCATCGGCGAGATCGTCGAGTCCGAAACCATACGGTTGCATGAAGCGCTATGCACGGAGCGGCAATGGATATTCTCGGACTGGAATCAATACCTCAACCGCCACGCGATCATGCGCCGCCTAGTACAAAGACTGGTTTGGATGCAGGTCGAAAACGGCAAGGTGGTACGGACGTTCCGTCCACTGGAAGATGGTCATCTGACCGATGCCGATGGTCACTCGATTCAAGTTCCGCCCGATGCGTGCATTCAATTGGCGCACGACTCGATCCTGTTCGCCAACGAGGTCAAATCCTGGCTGCGGCATTTGGAAAACGCTCAGGTTGCGCCACTGTTCCAGCAATTGGGCAAAGGCGGCTATTCCCTGTCCGAGAACAAGCGCAAAGATCACCGTATCGTGGACTTCGAAGGATATATGGTTCCGGCGCATGCGCTGCGCGAGCACGCCGCGCGATTGGGTTACGTGCGCAGCCGCGCTGAGGAAACCGGTTGGTTCTACGCATTCGAAAAGCATTTTCAAGCACTGGGAATGACGGCAGTGATCGAATTCACTGGCTGCGATCTGCACGAAGAAACACGCAGCGTGGCGCTGTTGAATCTGTCGTTCGTCGCCAGTATCGGCAATGCCGCGCTGTGTCAGCACAGTCAGTTGCCGCTGGCCAGGGTCCCCAAGGTCTGGCTGTCCGAGTGTTACAACGACTTGCGGTTGATCGCGGCCGAAGGTACCGGCTACGACCAGCACTGGAAAAGGAAAACCGTTATCGACGGATGGCGGGGCCGGAATTGCGCCGCCCACGGCGATCAGTGCCGCCGGAACCTGTTCCGGCGCTCGCATGGTCCTGCCGGAAAACCGCAGCGATGCGCAGTTCAGCCGCGTATCTGCCGCCGGTGCAGAAACATCAACTGCTCCAGCAGGTGCATGTCTTGTTCGCTCTTGATCAGCGCGCCGGCCAGCGGCGGAATGACCTTGGCCTGATCGCGCTCGGACAGTATCTCCGCACTCAATTGATCGGCCATCAACAAGCGCAGCCAATCGATCAGCTCCGAAGTCGAAGGCTTCTTTTTCAATCCCGGCACATCGCGCAGGTCGAAGAACGCTTCAAGCGCACGATGCACCAGTTTTTGATCGATATCCGGGTAATGCACATCCACGATCCTCTTCAGTGTTTCCTGATCGGGAAAGGCGATGTAATGGAAAAAACAACGGCGCAAGAATGCGTCCGGCAATTCTTTTTCGTTATTGCTGGTGATCAGAATGATCGGACGGTGCCGAGCCCGCACCGTCTGTCCCGTCTCGACCACGTCGAACGCCATGCGGTCGAGTTCGTGCAATAGATCATTGGGAAACTCCAGGTCCGCCTTGTCGATCTCATCGATCAACAACACGGTGCGCCGATCGCTCTCGAACGCCTCCCATAATTTGCCCGGACGGATGTAATGGGAAATATCCTGCACCCGCGGATCGCCCAACTGAGAATCCCGCAAGCGGCTGACCGCGTCATACTCGTAAAGCCCCTGCTGCGCCTTGGTGGTGGATTTCACGTGCCAGGTCAGCAACGGCGCATCCAGTGCAGCGGCGACTTCCTCGGCCAGCATGGTTTTGCCGGTTCCAGGCTCACCTTTGATCAACAAGGGCCGCTGCAACGTGACGGCGGCATTGACCGCCTGCATTAGCGCCGGAGTGGCGACATAGCGTGAAGTACCTGCGAATTTCATGATGATGCGATGACCGCGCGAGGCATGGCGTCACAGAATACATCGGCATACGCATCAGGCGTCACCGTCATTGTGATTCTGGATGCCTGCCGGAGTCGCGATGGATGCAGCACCGGCACGGCCGGCGGGTCAGCGGGAATCTCCCTTCCGGCATTTCCATGTACGGTAACGGCGTCATTCGCCACTTGGCATAAAGCGCCGTCGTCCCGTGACCTGGACGGCAAGCTGCCCGTCTGGCGGACATATTTCGCAGATCCCGTACGTCCATCCACCCGCAATATCGGGCGGGGATCTTGGTTTTCGACACAATGGCATTACTCGAATCGAACGGAGAAATCGAACAGGCGCTCCGACAACCCGTGCGCGAACTCTGCGAGAATCGGCGTTACCTTCGAGCCCAAGAGGTCACGGCATGCGTATGTTCCATCGATGTCGGATCGGATTGTTGCTGTTGTCATCGATTTCCGCCTGCGCTCTGGCCCAGGGAAGCGCTGCGACTGCGGTGGACGCGAACGCATTCGCCGCCTGCCTGAAAACGATCCGTCCGCAAGCGCAGGCGCAAGGCGTCACGAATGCCACCTTCGACGCCTATACGCAGGATTTGCAACCGGATCCCAGCGTATTGTCATTGCTGGATTCGCAGCCGGAATTCACCACGCCGATCTGGGACTACCTGGCCGGACTGGTCGACGATCAGCGCGTGCGTGACGGACAGGCCATGCTGGCGACCCATGCCCGGTTGCTGGACCGGCTATCCCAGCAATACGGAGTCGATCCGGTCACTATCGTTGCCGTCTGGGGCGTGGAAAGCGATTACGGCAATGTATTCGGAAAGCGGCCACTACTGGTTTCCCTGGCTACGCTGTCCTGCAATGGGCGCCGGCAAAACTTTTTCCGCGGTGAATTCATCGCCTTGTTGAAATTGCTGCAATCGGGAGATATCCAAGCCGAAGGACTGGTCGGTTCTTGGGCGGGGGCATTCGGGCATACCCAATTCATGCCATCGACCTATGCCCGCATCGCTGTCGACGGCGATGGCGACGGCCGGCGCGATCTGGTCGGCAGCATTCCCGACGCATTGGCTTCCACCGCCAATTACTTGAAGAAAGCCGGCTGGCAGACCGGAAATATCTGGGGATACGAAATCACGCTGCCGCCGGGTTTCGACACATCGTTGGCCGGGCGCAGCAATCGTCGCAGTCTCTCCGATTGGGTGGCGCGCGGCGTGCGGCGGGTGGACGGAACCGCGATTGCACCGGGCGATACACGCGCTGCGGTATTACTACCGGCCGGTACGCGGGGACCGGCTTTTCTGGTATTCCGCAATTACGATGCTATCTATTCCTACAATGCGGCCGAAAGCTATGCATTGGCGATCTCACTATTGTCGGACCGGCTGCGCGGCGGCGGCGGACTGACCACCGCATGGCCGACCGACGATCCCGGCCTCGACCGGGCCGAGCGCAAGCAATTGCAGACCCTGCTATTGGCTCGTGGGCACGATATCGGCAATGCCGATGGGATCATCGGCAACAACACGCGGCGCGCGATCCAAGCGGAACAACAACGGCTCGGATTTGTCCCCGCCGACGGTCGCGCCGGACAGAAAATCCTGGAAGCGTTGCGTGCGTCACAGTCACAGTGAATCCGGTAGACGACAAGGTGGCCCGTATGACCAAACCCATTGCTCTGGCTTCCTTGGAACGGTTGACCATCGTTCCGCTTCTGATCGGCCTGCTGGTGTTTCCAAGCTTCATCTACCAGGTCCAACTGAACGATGGCGCAGCCCGGTATCGGGGTTTTCCGTTACCTTGGGACGCGCAATTGCTCGCCGCTTCATCGCAACATGTCATCCATATCGCGCCACTGGTGGTCAACATTCTGTTTTATGCGACCGTCATCGTTTTGATTCGATACGAGTTCCGGCGATATGCCGCGCGTATCATGGATTACCAGCACGCCATTTTCATTCACTTGGCGGTCTGGCTATACGGCCTATTGGCGATAACCTATCTCGCGGTGATGGCAGCCACCGGCGATATCGGTTTTGAAGCCGGATACCCCGCTCCGCTCAGGCTTGCTCCTATCGGGTTCGGACCGGCGCTTTGAAAATACCCGGCATAGAGCCGGGCATTTTCTGTACTTCCCTCACCGGATCGCTCAGTTGTGGATCACCGCCGCGATCGCCGAAGCCACTTTGTCGAGATTGCCCTGGTTGAGCGCGGCGACACAGATGCGGCCGGAACCGACGGCATAAATTGCATGTTCCTCGCGTAACCGATCGACCTGCGCCTTCGTGAGTCCGGAATAGGAGAACATCCCGGCTTGGCGTTGAATGAAACTGAAGTCGCCCGCCCCGGCCGTCCGCAATTTTTCGACCAATCCGGCGCGGAGCGCGTGGATGCGTTCACGCATGCCGCCGAGTTCCTTATCCCAGGAAGCGCGCAGTTCGGGATTGTTGAGCACGCCCGCCACCAGGGCGGCGCCGTGCGTCGAAGGACTGGAATAATTGGCGCGGATCGTCCGCTTGATCTGCGACTGTACGCGCTTGGCTTCATCCCGATCGGCGCAGACGACCGACAGCGCGCCGACGCGCTCGCCGTACAGCGAGAACGATTTGGAATACGAACTGGCGACCACATACGAGGCGATGCCGGACTGCGCCAGCAGACGGATCGCCGTGGCATCGGCATCGATGCCCTGGTCGAATCCCTGATAGGCGATATCGACGAATGGCAGCAGGCGCCGATCCTTCAATACGGCAATGGCTTGTTGCCACTGCTCGGCATTCAGGTCCACGCCGGTCGGATTGTGGCAACAGGCATGCAGCAGAACAACGGTACCCGGTTCCAGCTTGCCCAGATCGGCAAGCATGCCGGCGAAATTCAACCCGCGCGTTGCCGCATCGTAATAGGCGTAATCGGAAATCTCGAAACCAGCGGTCGAAAACACGGCACGATGATTTTCCCAACTGGGATTGCTGATCGCGATTTCCGCCTTGGGCAGCAATCGCTTGAGGAAATCCGCGCCGACCCGCAGAGCGCCGCTGCCGCCGAGTGTCTGTGTCGTCACTACACGTCCGGCTTCCAGCAACGGCGATTCGGCGCCGAACAACAGTTTTTGGGTCGCCTGGTTGTAAGCGGGCAGACCGTCGATCGGCAGATAGCCGCGCGGCTTGGCTTCTTGTGCCAGGGACTGCTCCACCGCTTTGACCGCTTCGAGCAGAGGAATGCGGCCTTGCTCGTCGTAATAAATGCCGACGCCCAGGTTGACCTTGCCGGGACGGGTATCGGCGTTATAGGCCTCGGTCAGGCCCAGGATAGGATCGCCCGGCGCTTGTTCTACGGATGCAAAGAAAGACGAAGACACGGTTTTGTTCCCGATTGAGTGATGGATTCCGGAGAAGTGCCCGCGAATGCGGCCGGTATCGGCGCCGCTCGTCATCGACACTCTCCTGCGGATTGCAATCGTAGCAGGCTGCGCCGGATTTCGAATCTTTTCTTGATGAAGAGATCCATCGGCATTGGCCGCTGCGCGCAAGACGCAGACCAGAAAGAACGCCGGAATCCACGCCTGTCGTCTGCTGCGGAATTTGCTCGCCGAACCGCCGGGCGCCGGATCGCCTGCACGAATCGTCCGGGAACGGTTCAGATTCAGACTTTTCCTACACGGATTGCAGGACTTTTCTGACAGAAAATCTGAATTTTGCACATTAGGATGTTCCGCATCACATCGCTCGTCCCCGCACAGGCGCTACGCCCAGGAACCCGACATGTACGAACACCCGCTCCCGCACGACGCGCTGACGTCGCAGCTGCAACTGGACGATGCGCAGCGGTTGTACCGGATCGATCTGCCGGGAGGCGAGCGGGTGCTGGTGGACCGCTGGTACGGCAGCGAACGTCTGTCCGACGGGTTTCAATGGCATGTGGAAGTTCTGTCGCCGCGAGCGGATCTGCCGCTGGAGGCGTGGCTGGGTTGTCGCGCGCGGCTGTGGACGCGGCTGTCCGATGGCTCGGAAACGGCGCGGACGGGCCTGGTGCGCGAGGCGGTATGCCAGGGCGGGGACGGCGGTCTGGCGCGTTACCGTCTGGAACTGGTGCCGTGGACGTGGCTGCTGCGCGAGAGCCGGCACAGCCG
>JAITWM010000071.1 GCA_031285265.1 Lysobacteraceae bacterium | reverse complement strand
ACCGCCATCCCTTGGCGAGCTTACATCGAGACGATCGACAATGCCCGGAATATCGCCCTTATCGACATGCGGTTTCAAAATGTCTCTTGCTCCATCGATATCCCCTCTTTCCGACAATCGAGATATCGCACTGCGGTCTCTGGGTACGGCACCGTCGGGATCCAAGTGATTGAGCGTTCTGCGGCCCGCGCCAGACTGGGCTGCCTTCGCACTGGCAGCCAGCAACGCGAACCCCGCCAAGCCGACCATGATGTCGCCGTAACCCGGGCCCAGCGATCCACATTATGCATACAGAATCCCATACCCATCATGCCGACACCAAAGATACCAGTCGAAGCCAGCACGGTGCTTATATCGACCAGGAATAAAGCGTGACAATCCAGGTTTCAGTGAATCAATCCTTATGCCTTGAAAATCCCTTTCAAGATTGACGCACCGGATATTCCCTTCAGTAAGTGGCAGTTGCTTAGAGGGAATTGACTGTTATTTTTGGAATAAATTTATCAAAAGTGAAACTATGGAACATAATCTGGCCCACCAAGCTTGTCTCGTACAACTATGGCTTGACGAAGTATTGGATCCCATAGCCCATGCTGACTATTCCAAGGCGCACCGGCCCATCGCACATCTTCTTGCAGAGATTTTTTTTCTCTATCAACTTTTCTTTGATTTTATTAGCCACCTGATGCAAGTCTAATAAAAAGATACCTCGATAGATACTCTTTGGATCGTTTTCCTGTTTATTCCAGCAAAATTTATAATACCAAATCCAATCACCTGCAACATAAACAGATTTATTTTCATCTTCACTATTATCAAGCATCCACAATAATGCTTGAACAAATATTTGAGATAAATTCGAAGGATTTTTCTCCCTCCAAGCAGAAAAGATCAACGCATCAAACGCTTCGGGAACATTTTGCGGCTCTTCATTACCAGTGCTCGACTCAACAAAATATGGATATTCTCCCAATAAAAATTTCCCGAATTCCGGTATTTTATTATTGTTAATAATTTCAAGTATTTTATCTGTATTCATGGCACTGACTCAAAGCCCCCTAATCCAGACAGATTACCAACATCGTTTCCATGATTAATTGCTACACCGTCAAGTACTGCCTCCCTCATACCACTAAGATAGGTAAGCCTGCTAGATTCTCCTGACCATAGATAACCATCATCTCTGAACGATTCAACATTAAGCCGACCGATGATCTTGAGAATATTACCATCACCTGTAATTCGAACAATTTTCTATGCATTATCGGGGACAAAATCCGGACCACCAAATTGATCTCGAATCTGCCTAGCGGGATGATACCGTCAACACACCCACGAAGATCGTTATCGCAATCACCACGCGACCGCCATCCGCAGCATGTTGCATCCCTGGAGCAGCCTCATCGTTCAATCACGCAACAGTCGATACTAAATAACCATTCATGACAACGGCGCCCGGTGATTTAAATCACGGAATAGTTCAGATGTTCGATGCCCATGCGGGAACCGGATATCCTTCCTTTCCAGCAGTAAGAATTGTCTCACGTAGCAGCGTAGAAAGATCCTCCACGATGCAGGTGGTCCATTTTCTTAATAACGCAATCCTATCCGCAGTCGCATGATTGATGAGAGGAGGAAATCCACAACATTCGATAGCACCTTCCGCTGCTTGCGCTCTCATATAAGAATCGTCCGATTCTTTCAGTATCTTTAAAAATACGTCCAATGAATAACGTGTCTTTGTTGTTTCCGCCGTATTACACAGTAATGTCACCGCTATTTTCTTTGCGTTCTCATCGCCTGATAGATTCTTCGCGATCTCTTTCTGCCATCGCTCATCCGGCTCGATTTTCCAGAGCGAAAAACCAACGCTCGCATTGATATCACTCGGCGGTTCGAATCGTTCCAACAAATCTTCAAGAATGTCCTTCGCTTGTAAAAGGCCAGAAATCCCCAGCCCATCGATGGCAACCGTATCTCCGTTGCGGGCCGCCACAATCAACCTCTCCGCGACTTTTTCTGTTTCTTCCGGCGATAGCCCTTGAAAACAAAGAGGATCGTAACCTTCTCCATAGGCACGCCCTTGCGCATCCGCTTGACGGATAAATCTATCAAAAGCCATAGTCATGGGGTACCACCGATAATCTCTTGCGTGAAACTGGTAATCCTTCCATCACCTAGGCCATCTACAACTTTAGGCCATTCATAGGTCTTGAAAATATAACCTCCCCCTACCTTGTCAGGCGTTTGCAGCGCTGTGACATCCCCACTGAGCTGGCCTGCATATTTTCCTGAAACACCGCCCCAAAAATCCTTTCCGCCACTATCCCAAGGCAACCTGTCACTCATGTAGCCCCAATCATCCACCACCCGGCCACCCTTGGTGGTCTCCAGCGTGACGCCGCCACGGCTTTCGGCAATCCTGGCCGCTCCAGTTTTGTCGCCAGACCACAGGTAACCGCCATCCCTTGGCGAGCTTACATCGAGACGATCGACAATGCCCGGAATATCGCCCTTATCGACATGCGGTTTCAAAATATCTCTTGCGCCATCGATATCCCCTCTTTCCGACAACCGGGATATCGCACTGCGGTCTCTGGGTACAGCGCCGTCGGGGTCCAAGTGATTGAGCGTTCTGCGGCCCGCGCCGGACTGGGCTGCCTTCGCACTGGCACCCAGCAACGCGAACCCCGCCAAGCCGACCATGATGTCGCCGTAACCCGGGCCCAGCGATTCACCCCAGCTATGTAACGCCTCCATACCAACCATGCCACCCACGTTGATACCGGTGAAAATCAGTCCGGCACCCAAACTGGCGGAAAACGCGACAATCCCACCCGCCCCCAGTGCTACGACGCCCAGGACCATCAATGCGCCTTCGAAAATCTCTTCCGTATCGATCACCGTGAGCACGCGCGCGGTCGGGCCTCCCACCGTGACGTCCGGGCTGCCCGTCTTGATCTTGGCGCCGCACTCCATCTTCATGCTCAACCGCGCCATCGGCTTGCCATTGACACTCACGACCCGGGAGCCTTCGGCGATGCGAACCGGCGAGAATATCGAGAAATGGTTGATCGGCAAGCCATTGCAGCCGCCGGCATAATCGACGCCCGCACGCATGGCGGCGCGTCTGTTGACCGTCACATTGGGCGAGCCTCGCGCCAGCCGCCCGGTCGTCGGACCGGAAAGGTTCGCCGCTTTGGAAATACCCCGCGCCAACGCGCCTCCCGCCAAGCCGCCGCCGGCGATGCACCCGCCGATGATCGCAACCAGCAGCAATCCGCCGGTGGCCGCTGTGCCGGCAATAATCGCCGCCGCTACTACCGCACCGATGATCGCGCCGGCCACCATCCCCAGCAGGCCCCAGCCATGGACGATCTCGTCATCCAACCGCGCGGCGGTCAACGCCGCTTCCGCACCGCTCATGATGCCTTCTCCTGTCCTGTCGACGGACCGCTTGGTGAAACGGCGACTCTATTCAAATGCGCTTGGATGGCTTCGAACGTTTCCAATGGGGCGACGCCTTGAACCCGATCGCCGTCGTGCAGGCGTCCCCGCAGATTCAATGCGACGCCGCCGTGATCCGGCTGCAACTCGAACCGACCACGCAGAGCCCGGAACCAGCGCCGCCGGTTGGGAACCGTGAAAGTCGCTTTCAACGGCGAACCGTCGCTGGCGAAGAACACCCATTGCTGATTCTCGACATCCAGCGGATCCAGCCGCGCACAAGCCGTTTGCGAATCGGGGTATACCTTCAGGATGCGATTCTGTGTGGACAGCGCGAACACATGCGGCAGCCATTCCGGTCCCGATGAAGCGGCTTCGGTTTTCCGTTCGAGCAGCTTCAGGCTCGCCAGTATCTGTTCCCAGGCCGGTTCCAACGCCTCGAACTGATTGGCCTGCGCCGAGAGCGTCAGGATCAGCATCACGTCTCGATGACGCACATAGGCTTGGCGCTGGCGCAATAGAATGCTGCCGTTGCTGCGCCACTGATAATCGACGACGACGGCCGGCTGGCCATCGATCTCGATCGCGTTGCGTGCCAATGATCTGTATCCAGGAAAGTTCTTGCTCGCGGCCTCCTGCTGCGCGTCGGCATAGTCGCCCGGCGTATCGAGCGACGTTTCGCTGTCCCGTGTCACCAGGATCGCCGAATCCTTCTGACCCGACTGTCCGGCCAGACGCAGTACGTTCATCGTCTGGTCCCGCCAACCGTCGGGCAGATCGAACAGCCCTTCATGGAAATGGAACAAGCTCATCGTGTGTCCCTGCTTTCAAATGGAGATAAATAACGGTGCGGCATCGAACGTGTCATCCTTTTCATCGCCTTCGGTCATTGACAAGGCGGGACATAATCCATTTTCACGGCGACCCGTCTCATGGGACCGCCTTGTGCGCCGGGAACATAAAAAAAGTTCGTATAGTCGAAAATCTGCGCGCAGCCAATCGAAATCTGCACTTCGGAAGGCGAATTCCAGCGCACATCGATCGTATCGAGCTTATCCGCCGACAGCACCGTCTTTATCGGGTGGGCGTCTTTCAACTGATTCACGGCATAGACCCGATATACATTGGATACCGTGGCATTGCCTCCCGCTCTGGAAACGATGAGCCGGGTTTCTTTTCCCGGGCTGAGCTCGTTCAGAAAAACCTCGCCTTCGATTTTATTCTTTGAATGGAAACCGCAACCCGAACACAACGCTACGGACAATGCGATGCATATGCGAAGCTTCATGGCCCGCTCCTCCTATAGAGTGACTTCGAATTAATCATCGTCACAGTTATTCCAGTTCATCAAGCCCGTGAATCACATATGGTATCCATTCGATTCCCGTGCATTGCCATATCACCCTCCCGGATGGGTCATCCGGTAATACTCAATGCCCTGCCGGATCATTTCCTGGTCGGCCGGATCGTCGCCATACGATGAGCCGGCCCAAGGCGGGTCGTACCAGTTGCCATATTCGTCATTGGACGTGCCAGCCCGACTTTGAGCCCAACCGGCCCCTCGCAATAATATGTCATCCGGGATACCCATGGCCGCTCCCGTCATGCCGAAGTTGAAATTCCCGAAATCCTCATATTGACTGCCTTGTTGCTTGTAATCCCAAGGCCCCTTGTTCCTGACACTCTGGTAGAAGTCCCAGATATTCATGTCCTTGGCTTGCGCGATATTTTCCTCGAGATCGACACCCGGAGGCATTTCGGGTACCGGAGGCGCCCAACCGGGATTGAGATCGACCGAGTCGGTGCCGATGATCTGGACCAGCTTGCCGCCGATCAGGATGGTGCCGTCGGCGTGCATCTCTAGGCTGCTGCTGCCCACTTCCAGGCGGATGGCGGTTTTACCTTTGATGAGGATGCCACCGTCGGTGGTCTGGACCAGGATATCTTCTTTGGCGGTGGTGGTGAAACGACCGGTCTCAGCCACCAGATCCATGTTGGTATGGGCCGTGGTCTGGATGTTTTCGGTCAATGCGGCGGTAGTGATGGACTTGTGGACTATATTGGTCTGGGCGCCATCTGTGACCGTGTTGGATTGATCGTTCTTTACGATGGTGGTCTGTTTGTTGCCTACGATGATGGTCTGATCGTTGCCTACAGTGATCGTCTGATTGTTGGTTACGGCAGTGATTTGATCGTTCAGTACCGTGACCGTTCGATTATGACGCACGGTAGTGGCCTGATCGTTCAGCACCGTGGTGTTCATATTTTTTTGCGAGTGGATATTGACCAATTCCTCGCCTTGCTTGTCGTGGATGACCATCTCGCAATGGCCGCCGCCGCCAGGCGTGGAATTACTGTGGAACCCCATCATGTGGGCGCCGTCGGGAAGCGCATAGGGCGCGGTCTGTTCGCTGTTGTACAACCGTCCGATCACTATCGGCCGGTCAGGATCGCCTTCGAAGAAATCGACGATCACTTCTTGACCGATGCGGGGCACGGCAATCGTTCCCCAATTACGGCCCGCCCAGGGCTGGGAGACGCGAATCCAGCAGGAGCTGCCGCCATCAAACCGTCCATGCCGGTCCCAAGGGAATTGCACCTTGATACGGCCCAGCGCGTCGGTATGGATTTCCTGCCCCCGCGGACCGACCACGGTGGCACTCTGCGGACCACGCATGACCGGCCAGGCGTGCGAATGCACCGGACGGTACGGAATCCGGCGCCGAATCATCGTCAGATGGTTACGGTACGAAGCGGCAGCCGTCGAATGTCCGTCGAAATTGTTATTGGCTTCGAGTTGCATGCCGACGACCAGAAACTCGGCATCGTCCGGGTCGTTCCGGTCGAACCAGAAATGGCGTGTCAGATGAAAGGTATGACCAACACAGAGCCCTCGGCATTCCGATTCGGCAAAGAACTGTTTCGCCTGCCATTCGCGGGATTCGAGACGACGCTTGGCCTCGGCGTTACCTTCGTCGAGCGAGCGATAAGCGAAAGCCGGGTTGCCGTCATAGATTTCCAGCACCGGAACATCGCCTTGCACGGCCAATGTCGGCTGTTCGAGATAGGACAAGGCGCTGGGATTCTTGTAATCGTAGGTATTCAGCGCCACCGAGCCAATCTGGACCGTGCGCTGCGTCGACAGACGAGTCAAGCTGTCGCGATTATCTACACGTTCGCCATCATTGAACGGCACTTCCGGATGTACCGGTTGCGGCGGGCAGCAGTCGGCACTGAACGAGTCGTCGCAGATGACCAGGGTATGGCCATCATGGCGATGCACGAAATAATAGAACAGGCCGTATTTTTCCAGCAGACGACTGACGAAGTGAAAATCGGTCTCATTGTATTGAACAATGTAATTGTCCACCGGCAGCGGCTGAGAGATGCGGACCTGATAATCGGCCAACCCGCCGTAATCGGCGAAAACCTGAGCGATCACGTCCAACGCGGTCATGTCCTGATAGATCCGGCTGTTGATACGTTTACTCAGATACCACAACCACGGCGTGATCTCGGCCGTATAGGTTGCCAGACCACCATCAGCCCCGGCGAAACCGAACGAGGTCACATAGCCGTTGACCGGACGTTCTCCGCCTTCGGCAAGACGGAAAGCAGCGGTGACATTCTTGCCGAGCAGATCCTGCAGATCGATATTCGCATCCGTGGAAAGCAGGCGCAGGGTGTAGCGATCCAGTTCGGACAGACCGCAGGTTCCTTGCATCGAGGCAAGATAGAGTCGCTTTCCTCCGGTCAATGGCGAATAAAAGCGCAACAGGCGATTGCGATCTTCCAGCACCGATGGAGCGGCGTTCAGTGCGTCACGCACGAGTCTCATCACATCGTCCGCGGCGGGCGGTGACGGCAGCGAGGGCGCATAATTCGCGGAAGGAGCAATGAAATCAGTGATCGAACGGCCCGTGTGAAAATGGTCGTCGATGTTCAGAGGGGACACAGGAATATCGAGATGCGGGGAAACCGGTATGTCAGCCACACTGTCGTCCGCAATCCCCGCCGGTAAATCGCCGTTTCCAAGGAGAATGCTTCCACTATCGGCATGGATCGGCATCGACGCGATGTCGGCAGGAGGGGATAGTTTCGACGCGATACTGGTGACGGCCTGAGCGATCTCCGCCACTTCGTTGGTGATCAACGCCGCACCTGGGTTCAATCCCTCGGCCATCATCGAATTGAGAGCACCGGCCAGTACCGTCTGATCCGGTTGGGCAACAGCCCCGATCAAACCAGAGGCGACCGATGCCATTTCAAGGCTATCGCCTGTCAATGTCGACGCAATGGCGTGGGACAATGGCGAAAGTTGCGGTAACGGCGCGTCGGCAGTATGCGTATCGGGAGAGATGAAACTATTTTCGGAACGGACAGGCGGCGGGGTTTTAGATTTTGTCCGAAATCTGGATTTGGACATGACATGCAATTCCTTCTTACTGTCTTCCCTATCAGAACAGAGGAACAATCTGACGAGAGCGTTTATCGGATACCCGCTCCACACTGAGGCGCGCTATGGATTTCAAAGAATTCGCTATGATTCCAGGGCATTACCGGGGACAATCATGATGAATCTTAGAAAACTTCAATAAAACCATACAGTTAAGGATTCCGTAGCACATTTCAGCTTCAAGCAAGCACTTTTTTGCAATGTGACTTCGCTCTCGAATCATACATCCATTTCACGCAGAATTGACACGTACGTCTCAAATTTTCCAATACTATTGAAGGTTTTTTCCTTAAATTAATCAATAGCATTAATTGATATGATGATTTTAAATTAATGTAGCTATTGAACAGATCATAACAATGCCCCCAGTCTGAAATTGAGGTTGCCATGGGGTGCCGCTTCCTACGCGGTCGTACGGTTTGACCACTGCTCCAGGGGCCGGTGCGGCGGTTTCCTCCCAATGGCAAAATGACCAAGCACCCCAGCACCATCGCCGATATGGCGTACGACGTCTTTTATGGACGCATCCAAAGTCCAGGACATCAAAGTACGACCTGGTAACGTAGCGTTTGACCCCACCGATGCCGACGCCTAGAATGAGCGGCTCAGCCGGAATAGCTCAGTTGGTAGAGCGGCGCATTCGTAATGCGTAGGTCGTAGGTTCGACTCCTATTTCCGGCACCATACATCAAGCACTTGGGCCGCCTTCGGGTGGCCCAAGTGCTTTCAGAGGATGCGACCAGGCACAGTTTGAACACGAGATACCAAAAACAATCGTCGCAGCCGAACAAGCCGTGAGGAACGAGTCGAAAGACCCGAACTCCACGCGGCTCAAAGATGTGCGCGCCAACTGCGCCAAGAAGTTCGGCGTGGTCGCTTACGACTGGATCGGCGCTAAGAACGGGCTGGACAGACACACAAACTGCTGACGTTTTGTCCCGGGCATCCTAACCGCTCCACATCACCTTGATTCCGATGCTCTGCAGCGTGGAGACCATCCATTGGCGGGCTGCCTTGAAGGGAAGAATCATTGGGAAGCGGCCGCCAGTGCGTCTCGGCTCAAGCCATTCAGCGCAAGGCATTATTGAAGATGACATGCAGGTCATGCTTGTGCTGCAGCACCAGCGTGCGTGCCTATGAGGAGGACAGCAAATACTGACTCTTCATCGGAAACATCGGTTGGACAGAAAGAGACCAGCTTCATCGACTTGCCATAACCCCCATCACATCAAAATTCATAACACACTTTAGACGTCGCATTACTGTCCACCTGCCTTATCGTCGACATGAGAACCCATATCGTGGCGAATTAAGTAATAATCAGGGAAAGGTTGGCAGCGAGCAATGCTAGTTCCTTCCGAAGAAATATCATCATGATGCCCGGCGCATCAATCATCACATCCTCCCGGCTATTGCAGTCGAAAATTCCGTCGGCCTATCACACTCGCAGTTCAAATCTCAATGTCCATTCTGATCGGAAACTGAATCATTATTCAGACATTGCGTTTGTGCGTCGTATTTCACGGGGTATTGATCGTTTCAAGAGTTATTGTTATTTCCGAAGCGCATTGCAGTGCCTTCTTTGATTCATCTCAATAGCGAGGCTCATGATGAAGATTATTCTTGGCGGACTGGTTGTAGCGCTGTGCATTGTCGGATCACAAGGATGTGCAACTCATACGACATCACAGACATTCAACCGATCCGAAGCAGGAAGGGTGCAAACCGTAGAATGGGGCACGGTCCGCGGGATCCGGGAGGTGACGATCCAGAACGATTCACGTGGCGTGGGCACCGCGACCGGTGCGGTACTCGGTGGCATCGGGGGCAGCGCCATCGGAGGTAGCGCCAGAGCCAATGCCGCTGGCGCGGTAGCCGGTGCAGTCGCCGGTGGCGTCGTAGGAAATGCAGTGACACGATCAGCCCGTGCCGGTGTCGAAATAACGGTCGAGCTACAGTCGGGCAGGACCATCGCTGTCGTCCAGGACGGTAGTCCCGATCAATTTCGAATCGGTGACCGGGTACAGGTTGCGTCCAATGGAATGACCACTCGCGTAACCCGATGAAGCACTGCAAACGGTCATTTCCTCCGCGCGATCAAATCGATGGATTACGGTGACAATTCTGTAACGGCGCGAGACATTCGACAGCAGTTATCGAGATATTGGGTACTACTGAGAAATTGCATGAGCGGCAATGAAATTGCAGCATATGCAACCTGACAGGCTACCAGTTCATCATAGCAAGCTCGAATCGCGGCTTACTCTTGCTCTTTCCGCCGTGTCCTACGGTGTATCGGGTCTCGATGCGATTGATCCTGAATGCACTGAATACCTCGCGCATCTTAGGATGGTCATTAGATAGTCAGCAGCGCACGGCCCTTTAATAGCACCCATCATTGCTGCAAGCATTTGGTACTGGTCGAAGCCGAAGTCGACACCATATACATTCATCTCCCAGTACCGTGAGTCCAAGAAGAAGGTATCCATCCGATCATGCCTGCAATGCAACCTACCCATAGCATGTAATGACCCAGCAGAACCTGCTCAACTCAGATGGCTAATGCGAATGCCTCGGCTGGGGTTTTCATGGCCAGCGCCTGGTGTGGAAGCCGGTGGTTGTAAAAGTGGATCCAGTCGCCGATTACGCGGCTGGCGTGTTGCAGGCTTTCAAAGCGGTATCGGTGCACGCATTGCTCCTTCAGCGTACAGATGACACGCTCCACCGTTCCGTTGCGGCAGTGCGGCGTGATGAACTCCTGACGCAGCCCGTAGCCTCGCACCAGCGCGATGTAATGACGCGAGGTGAACACCTGGCCTGTCCGAGCGAAGCAGGAAGGGGGAACCGAACACGATCCAGACGTGAGCAGGTTTTCAGTGGGTCATTACAATCTGTCCAACGGGGACAAGAATGCGTCACTTCAAGCCGGGCAATCGACTATAGAAAGTGTGAGACCAGGAATACTTACCGCTACAACGGCCACGGCCACCGGATATGGGTGGCCGTGGAACCGATGGCGACGATAGACGATCGTACTGTTGCGGCCTGGGCGGGGTACTGCGGATGCCGAAGGACCACCGCCGCGGCCAACAATGCAGGATTACCAGTAGAATTGCAGACGTGCTTCAAGTATGTTCGGATCGTCATTGATACCGGCACGTTTGCTGTTGACCATTACATAGTTCAACGCCACTTTGTAGTTGGAACGCCAATACCAGTTGGCACCGGCAGTCCAGATACCCATCTTGCCGCCTTGTACGGCGCCGTCGTTGAGATTCAGATTGTCGTAACGCAATCCCAACTGCCACATTCCGCGCATTGGATCATCCGGTGAGGACGTGACGGGAACGCCGTTCTTGTAACCCCAGGTCTCGCCCGTTACGTTCCACAGGCCGCTCAGGTAATAACCGGAGCTATTGAAAGTACTGTGAGCGTCACGACCGATCCTGCCGCGGAAATATTCGCCTTGCAGCTTGACGGGGCCATTGACCCACATCGTCTCGAAACTGGTCATCGATACCCGATCGACATCCGTCATGAGCCCAGCATCGACCAGACGCACGGTTGCCAAGTCCGCATTGGGACGAGCACGCGCACGATAAGTATCGTCCTTGGCCCTATGACTGGCGTATGCAAGTCCCAGATGCAATATCTGCCCTTCTTCGTTGATAGGCGACCAGGTGCCGCGCATCGAGTAACCATTGCCATTGGCAAGATTCCGAGTCAGCTCGCGGCCGAAATAGCTGGCGTAAGCACCAAACTGCTGCGTATTCACCCCATAACCGACGGCCAACCGGCGCGACACGCCATAAACGTTGGTCACCGTTGCTTTGGAGATGAAATCGCCATGCGCAGCCGAAGAGAGCTCGTCCAGGCTGTTGAACTGTTTAAACTGCCCCACGTGCAAAAATTGATTGAGGTCGCCGCTGAAGCGATAACGAACATTCACATCCAGGAATCTATCCGCCTTGGCATCGTAACCAAGCACCCAGTTGAAATTACCGGGTCCTTGGCCTTTGAGCACTAATTCCGCCCGGCGCAATTCGAATTCGTTGCTGTTCCCGTTGGCTCCACGACCCTTCAAATCGACGACATCGTTATAAAACCAGTTGGCATCGGTCTGCACCAATCCTTCAAAACCAATTTTCACTCCGCCGATTTCATCGATGGCAATCTCGGCATTGGCAACAGGAACAATCGCAGCGGATATCGAAAGCAACAAAATACTATGTGATAATTTCATGGATATTCATTAATGTATAGAAGCCGCGAATGATAGCAAAGAAAAATGACACTTCTGTGACAGAGTTAAAAAACTTTAGTAGCATTCATCACACTAATGAAACAGTCATTATTAAAAAATAAGACTTCTTTCAAATAGCCTTTGCATCATCCCTATCCACGGCGATATGTCTCTCCGGCATCGGCCAGACCATGTACGTCAAGAGGATTCCAGCTTGGCGACATCGCGCATCAATCGCCAAGGTGGATATGTCAAGCGAAATGTCGATCCTTTCCCTTCTACGCTTTCAATCAGTAATTTGCCTTCATGGCGGCTCTGGACATGCTTCACGATCGACAGCCCCAACCCGGTCCCTCCGGTCTCCCGTGAACGGCTCCGATCCATACGATAGAACCGTTCGGTCAAACGCGCCAAATGACTTTTGGGAATACCTGGACCATCATCGGTAACGCTGAACTCCCCGGAACCATCAACCGAAGATCGCCAAAAGACCCGGATGTGCCCGCCCGCCGGCGTATAGCGCACCGCATTGCCGACCAGGTTGGTCAGCGCACTGATCAATTCCGTCGCAACACCGGCAATTTTCGCGTGGCCTTCGCAAGAAAACACCAACTGGTGACACCCATCGGACAAGGCATGCGCTTCGCGTTCGGCTTGATCCAGAATATCGCCGACATCGACCCACGCATTCAAAGGAGGGGCAGGACCGCCTTCCAAACGCGCCAATACCAGCAGATCATCGATCAAAGCCTGCATGCGTGCGCCCTGTTGCGCCATTATCTGCAAATAACGCTGCCGTTCTTCATCGTCCAACGTCAAGTTCTGCAATGTTTCGACAAAGCCCGACAGGACGGTCAATGGGGTACGAATCTCATGCGAAACATTGGCGACAAAATCGCGCCGCATCTGATCAGCACGCTCGATATCGGTAATATCCTGCGACAGCATCAACCGATCACCGGCATCTCCGAAAGGGAAAAGATATACTTTCAAGCTCCCGGTTCCATCCTGGCGCGGGAAATTCACGCCATTGCCGGGATTCTCCCCGCGCAGATAATCGAGAAACCCCGGATGCCGTAACAGATTGGTCAGGTGCTGCAGATGGTCGCGTTCGCAATCGAAACCAAAGTGCGCCCCCGCGGCCCGATTACACCAGGCAATACGTTCACTTCTATCGACCAGCACTACGCCGTTCGGCGACACTTGCATGGCAGCCAACAGACGCCGTGTTTGTGATCGTTCGACTTCGAGCATTACCTCTCGATCATGCAAGGACCGTTCGACATGCTCTGCGATTTCGTTCCACAATCCGGTCCGCTGCATCCAGCTATTCCGCTCATGCGTACCGTTGGCGCCATGCCGAAG
>JAITWM010000066.1 GCA_031285265.1 Lysobacteraceae bacterium | reverse complement strand
CCCCACCCACCCACCCACACCCCACCACCCCCCCCACCGGGGGGGGCGCTCCTCTCAACTTGCGTACTACCCGATACAGGGCGAAATCTTATTAAATATACATCTCAAATACAACATTTAAGAGATGGTAGGGAATTTTGCATCATGGAAAAGCAGCATTCTTGGCGCATGTTATAATGCAGCCGCTACCTTGGTTGGGAGCCCTTTCCCCACTGTGGTAAAGGCATCAGCGCACTCTTAGAGCCGTCCACATGAAGCTTACCGACTATACGGACTACAGTCTGCGCGTCTTGATCTATGTGGCCGTTCACCCGGACGAACCGATCACGATTCAGCAGATTTCGGACGCCTTCGGCATACCCAAGAACCACCTGGTGAAGATCGTCCAGAATCTGGGACAGAGGGGGTATTTGTTGACCATGCGGGGACGTTCTGGCGGCGTCCGTCTTGGCCGCCCCGCTGTAGAGATCAATATTGGAGAAGTCGTGCGCGCCACCGAGCCGGACTTTGGCGTAGTGGAGTGCTTCCGTGATGGCAATCGCTGTGTCATCACCCGCGCCTGCGGGTTACGCGGCATCCTGCATCAGGCGTTACGGGCTTACCTTGACGTGCTTGATGGATATTCATTGCAGGATCTCGTGGAGAGGCCGGCGGCACTCCGCCGTTCCCTATCGGTGGGAATTCCGGTAATGGATATCAAACCGGCAGGCCGCAAATCCCGATAGCCGCGCACCGCGGCATGTCCACATCGCGCAAGCGAAGGGGATGTCGATACGAGCGAGTGAAAGCCGCCGAATATTGGCGCGGCGCGTGGCGGTGTCATTGTGCGAGACCATCCAGGGGGCGTGAGCGGCCATCCGTCATTGCAAATCCTGAATGGGCTGTGCGGTATTGTTTACGGATCAAGACAGTTAATGCTCTGGAGGAATCCAATGCGTATCCTGGTTCTCGGCGCTGGCGGCACGGGCGGTTATTTTGGCGGGCGCTTGGTCCAATCCGGTGCCGATGTCGTATTCCTGGCACGTCCTCCGCGGGCCGGACAGTTGCGCGAACAGGGGTTGCGATTACGCAGTCCGTTGGGCGATGCACATCTGGAGGTGACGGCTGTGACAACGCAGACACTGCCGGCGGAAGTCGCCAAACAACGGTTCGACTTGGTGCTGCTCAGTTGCAAGGCATACGATCTCGATAGCGCCATCGAAGCGATCGCGCCTGCGGTGGGCGAGGAGACAGCCGTGTTGCCGGTTCTCAATGGATTGCGGCATTACCCGGTGCTTGACGAGCGTTTCGGCCAGGATCGGATATTGGGCGGGCTGTGTTTCATCAGCGCGAGCAAGGGGCCGAATGGCGAGATCGTGCACATGGGCAAGGCGGCTTCGATCACGTTCGGCGAACGTCACGGCGATCCCGATAGCATGCGGACCGCGGCATTCGCATCGGTATGCGAACACGCAAACATCGATCACCTGCGATCGATGCGGATCGTGCAGCAGCAGTGGGAGAAGTACACTTTTTTGACCACGCTGGCGGCGGCGACATGTCTGATGCGGGCATCGGTCGGACAGATCGTCGATGACAACGATGGGCTTGATTTCATGCGGAGTCTGTATCGTGAATGTTTATCCGTCGCGGAGGCGTCGGGCGAGCCGATAACGGCGGATGCGCAGGCTGGCGCGCTGGAGATACTGACGCGGAAATGTTCGCCGATGACGGCTTCGATGCTGCGCGACATCGAGGCCGGGCAGCCGATAGAAGCGGAACAGATCGTCGGCGACATGCATTACCGTGCACGTGCCGCCGGCTTGCCCGTCCCGTTGCTGACGATTGCCGAATGCCACCTGCGGGCGTATCAGCGAGTTCGCGCGGACCGGCAGCGGAAACCGTCATAACGCATCCGGTCTTCCGGCGATCGATTCACTTTGCGATTCTGCAAAACGGAAATCGGTGCAACGAAGACGGTCCGTAAGCGGCAAAGGTATTCCGTTACCAATGCATCTGCCGCTTGCTCAATATCCGACCGAGCCGATCGTATAGCGCTTCGGCATCGGCTTGCGGAAGGTAGCGTATCTGCAAAGGCGGTTTCAGAGCATTGCCGCCGGCGGTATCGAATATCAGCGAAGATGTTCCGAAGCAACGATCCAAGGGGGATCGCCGCAAGCGCAATGCTTGGATCTTGTCGACTTCCGCAAAACGCCAGTGGCGCAACCAGTAGCCGTTGCGGATCGCCACCAGCCGGTCGTCCACCGAATACGCCAATCGGCGGACATGCAAGTAAGTGAATGGCGCTGCCAATGGCAGCCAGACCAGGACCCACGCTCCAGGTGTACCGAAGAACCCGATCGACAGCGCGGCGATAGGCACGCAGCGCAGAACATGACGGAAGAACAAGCGCAGCCAGGCAATGCCGGGCAGTTTTTCCCATTGTCTAGGCGGCCAGTGCGTTTGTGGCAGCAGATGCCGAATCAACCGATCGCAGTCGGTGCGCGTGGCGACCGGGGCCAGAGTGTTGAATGCGCGCGATTCGTCCGCTTGCGATACCGCGATGGTGACGTGCAGGCTGCGGCGTCGAAAGAGACGATGCATCAGTCCTTCCTGCATCTGCCATGCCTGAATGCGTCTTCGTGGCGCGCTGCTGCGGATGCGTGCCAACAAGCCATGATCGACGGTCAGTCGCTGGCGTTCTTCGCTTAGGGTGAAGCCGAAATATTGCGTCAGCGCAAACGCTACCGACAGCAATCGCATCAGCAATATCAGTGCGATGATCGACAGTATCGCAGTGATCGCGATGGTCGCCGCGCTCGGGCGATGAAGTCCGGCATGACCGGCAATGTCATGCATGCCGTTCTCGATGATGCGGGTCAGGATTGCGTCCGGCATGATCTGCCATATCAAACCCAGTGCTGCCGCGGCAACGATCGTACCGCGGTTGGAGATCAGTCCGAGACGGATGATTTCCGGGATCGGCAGATACAACAGAATGCTGCGATTGGCCGTTTGCACAGGCGCAGGCACGGGTGTCTCTTCGGATTCCGCCGCTCCTTTCGACGGCGTATGCATGGTCCGATGGCGGATCAGATTTTCCAGAGCCAACGCATCATCGAGCGATAGTACGCGCATTTCGGCTTCAGCCTTCTGTCCGCCGGCCGATTCCAATTGAACCTCGGCGACTTTGAACAGACGGTGCAACAGGGATTGACGGATGTTGACGTTATGGATGCGGGCAAACGGAATTTCGCGCCGGGTGCGATGCAGCAGGCCGCTGCGGATCGTCAATCCATCGTCGCCGATGCGATACCGGAACGTGAAATACCGCAGTATCGATTGTGTAATCAGGACCGCCATGAAAGCGACGACGATGATGTAGTTCCAGCGTTCATTCGGGTCGCCGGAAATGTCGAACAATAATACGACGATCAGCGGAACGATGAATGGTTTGAGGTGCTGCAATAGCACGAACAGCCACGACCAACCGTGCAAACGTCGCTCTGGCAAAGGTTCGGAGCCAAGTGTTCCGGTCATAGCCCATCGCCGAGATCGAGCTGACGGCTCAACCGGTCGCGCAGTTTTTCCGCGTCGGCAGCGTCCAGCAGTGGGACGGAAACGGAAGCCAGTTGCGTACCGGCGGTATAGATCACCAGCGTCGCTAATCTCCAGTGCCGCTCCAAGGGACCGCGTTTCACGTCCAGATGTTGTACCCGTGATATCGGTATCCGGCTATCCACGCGCCACCAGTGTCCCGAGCGCACGGCAAATCCCGCTTCGTCCAGTTTCCAGGAAATGCGGCGGTGCCGGCGCCAGCCAATCCATCCGCTCAGGATGCCGATGACGGCCAGCGGACCCAGCAGAATGGAAACGATCAGCGTCTTGTCGTCGAAGGCGGACAATAGTAATGCTGCAACGAGGATCCCGGCGGCAAACAGAATGCCGGCGGCATGTGTCACCGTCAGCAGCCATGCGCCGCGTATCGGCAAAGGCTGCCAGTCACGGTAATCGGTCGTCGAGGAGGTGCTGTCGCGTGAGGATGACGGTATGAGAGGGGGAACGTCTGTCATAGATCTGCATAAGGATTGGTTTCGCCGCTGTTCGGCGGGCGTAGCGTATAGCGCTTGTAAGTCCACTGATATTGTGTCGGATCACGCCGGACGATTTGTTCGATGGTGCGATTGAGTGCGGCGACAGCGATCTTGCGGTCGGGATCGGCGATTTCCGGCGGCGCTGGCTCGATATGCAGCGCGAATTCCGGGCCGATGCCGATCTGCTCGCACCAAGCCATCAGGACCGTGGCGCGGGTACGGTTGGCCAGGCGGGACAGCAATGTCATCGTCAGTGCTTGAGTGCCGAAAAATGGCGCGAATTCACCATCACCGGCTTTGGGCTGTTGGTCCGGAAGAATACCGATGGCGCCGCCGGCATTCAGTGTTTTCCACAATTGCCGGACAGCGGCCCCTTCCGCACGGACCTGCTGGACATTGTCGATACCGCGTACGCGCCGCAGGTAAGCATCGCCGACCGGCGACTCCGGCGGCCGGTAGACCACGGTGATCGGGCCGCGCGATGCCAACCATTGGTTCAACAGTTCCCAGTTGCCGAAATGTGGCGCGGCGACGATGACGCCGTGACCCGCCGCCAGCGCCGCATCGTAGATCGTCTCGCCATGGCGTTCTGACAGCAAGGTCAGGTTTCGTGCCGGCGGGCGGGACCAAAGGCGCAATGTTTCCAATGTTTGCCGTGCGGAAGTTCGCAATATTTTCCAATGCAGGTGTTTTCGTTCCTCGGAGGACAGCTCCGGGTAGGCCAATTGTAAATTGCGCCATGCGACCCGGCTCTCACGGGCGCCGATACGCAGCCACACGCAAGCGATCAGGTCGGCCAGACGTATCCGCCAGGACCAGGGTAGTCGTGCGAGCAAAGCGGTGATCCGATACAGCAGGCCGGCGAGGATTTCAGATTTCATTGGCTGGAGTCCGGGGCCTGTTCCGGTTTTTTGGAGCGCGAGGATGTCCGATGTTCAGGTAATAAGCAATGGAAACCGAGCGGCTTGGGTGGAGGACGTACTTTGAAAAAACACGAGGTTTTTTTGTCTTCATATGGCTTATCGGGCGATCTCCATTATTAGAATGAAATGCCATGTCACAATCAATGCAAATGATCTATGTCATAAGAAAGCACGACGACCTTGTTTCTCGGTCCGTAAGGCCCTGGGCATTGCCTGCCCGGCACATGCCAATCCTTGCGCGAGGGGTTGAAATTCGCATCGTTCGGAATCATCTATCTTGTTCATCCTGGATTGCCGTCAGCTTGAATAATTACCGATGCTTGCCTTGATACAACGTGTCATCCGGGCCGAGGTCACCGTCGATGCGCAAACGGTTGGCGCGATTGGCCCCGGAATATTGGCCTTGATCGGCGTGGAGCCGGGCGATGGCGATGCTCAGGTGACACGGATGGTGCAGCGCTTGCTGGGGTATCGGGTGTTCGCCGACGCTACCGGCCGAATGAACCGCTCCCTGACGGATACGGAAGGAGGGCTGTTGCTGGTCAGTCAGTTTACTTTGGCTGCCGACACCAGCTCGGGCATGCGGCCTGGGTTCAGTACGGCCGCTCCGCCGGAGCAGGCTGAACGCGTTTTCGATCAATTGGTAAACATCTGCCGCCAACGGCATCGCGGAGGGGTGGAAATCGGTCGTTTCGGTGCCCATATGCTAATCAACCTGGTCAACGATGGTCCGGTCACTTTCTTGTTGCGATCATAAGGGAATCAACGGATGTCATTGAGAAATATCATGTTTCTTACAGATGATCGCCCCACTGTCTGGCTGTTTTTATAGCAGGGAGGTTATAATGCAAGGTTCACTCTATTCATTTAACGACTGGCGCGCCCATGGCCAACGATAATCCCGCTCCGCAATCCGACATCAAACAGCTGATCAGCAAGGGACTGGAGCAAGGCTATCTTACCTACGCCGAAGTCAACGACCATTTGCCTGACGACCTGATCGATCCGGAGCAGATCGAAGACATCATCAGCATGATCAACGGCATGGGCATCGATGTGCATGAAGTTGCTCCCGATGTCGAAACGCTGTTGCTCAACGATGGCAGTGCCGGCAGCCATGAGATAGACGACACCGCCGCCGAGGAAGCCGCCGCCGCGTTGTCGGCGCTCGATTCGGAAGGAGGGCGTACCACCGATCCCGTGCGCATGTATATGCGCGAGATGGGGACCGTGGAACTGTTGACGCGGGAAGGTGAAATCGCCATTGCCAAACGGATCGAGGAAGGGTTGAATCAGGTTCAGGCGGCACTGGGCAGCTTCCCCTGCTCGATCGAACTGTTGCTTGAGGAATACGAACAGCACAAAGCCGGAAAGCGTCGTTTGACGGAAGTCGTGGTCGGCTTCAACGATCTGTTGGAGGAAGAGCTGAATTCGGTTGCGACGAATGGCCAGCAGGACGATGCCGATGCGGACAGTACCGCGGATGATGAAGATGTAGACGATGATGCTGTCGAGAACGAGGGTGAAGAGAGCGGCCCGATAGGGCCTGATCCCGCCGAGGTCGAGCGCCGCATGGCGGTATTGGCGGACGGTTATGGCAAATTCAAGAAAACCCACGTCAAGAGTGGCGCTGGTCACAAGAACGTGGTCAAGCTGCGCGGGGAAATGGCCGAGCAGTTCATTACGTTCAAACTGCCGTTATCGTTGACCGATAGTCTGGTAGGTAAGCTGCGCGATGTAATGAGTGAAATAAAAGAGCATGAGCGTCGTGCTCTGCATTTATCTACCTATGTGGCCAAGATGCCGCGCAAGGATTTCATCCGCTCCTGGGAAGGCAACCAGACTAATTCTGGTTGGGTGGACGACATGCTCAAGCGCAAGCAGAAGTGGTCTTCGGCGCTGCGCGAGGTAAAGGATCAGATCATCGCAGAGCAGGAAGCGATTATTGTGATTGAGCAGGCGATGAACCTGGCTCTGGCCGACATCAAGGAAATCAGCCGGCAGATGGCTTATGGTGAAGCCAAGGCGCGCAAGGCCAAGAAGGAAATGGTCGAGGCGAACCTGCGTCTGGTGATCTCGATCGCAAAAAAATACACCAACCGCGGATTGCAGTTCCTGGACTTGATCCAGGAAGGCAATATCGGCCTGATGAAGGCGGTGGACAAGTTCGAATACCGGCGCGGTTATAAGTTCTCCACTTATGCGACGTGGTGGATTCGTCAGGCAATCACGCGTTCGATTGCCGATCAGGCGCGCACCATTCGTATTCCGGTGCATATGATCGAGACGATCAACAAACTCAACCGGATTTCCCGGCAGATGCTGCAGCAGTTTGGCCGCGAGGCGACTCCGGAAGAACTGGCCAAGGAAATGGAGATGCCCGAAGACAAGATCCGCAAGGTGATGAAGATCGCCAAAGAGCCCATTTCGATGGAGACTCCGATCGGAGATGACGAGGATTCGCACTTGGGTGATTTCATCGAGGACGCGAATGTCGAATCGCCGATCGATACCACGACCAATATCAATCTGATGGAGACGGTCCGCGATGTCCTGGCCGGCTTGACGCCGCGCGAAGCGAAAGTGCTGCGCATGCGTTTCGGTATCGATATGAATACCGACCATACGCTGGAAGAAGTGGGTAAGCAGTTCGACGTCACACGTGAGCGTATCCGTCAGATCGAAGCTAAAGCATTGCGTAAACTGCGGCACCCCAGCCGCTCGGAGCAGTTACGCAGTTTTCTCGATATCGATTGATAGCCGTTTTTCGCGGAGCCTTCGTTTCGCTTTCGGCGGGATGTTCCATCTTCTCCGGCTATACTATTCGGCATAGATGCAAAGGGCCTATAGCTCAACGGTTAGAGCAGCGGACTCATAATCCGTTGGTTCCAGGTTCGAATCCTGGTGGGCCCACCACGCTGAAGCCCTATGACATCTCATGCAATGCCAAAAACCCCTAGAATCTAGGGGTTTTTCGTTACTGGCGTCCCGTTGAGTCCCGGTAGGGTGTGAGTAACGTAGTGAGTATGACGCGGGCAAGAAGGTCTCAGGCATCAAGCGTCATATTGCGGTGGATACGCAGGGCTTTCCCCATGCCATTGCGGTGACAACGGCTGAGGTGATCGATCACAAAGGGGCGCTGGAAGCGTTGGGTCGCTGCAGGCAGGGATTGAAGCAGGTGAGCAACGTACTGTGCGACAGCGGCTGCGTCGGGGAACCGTTTGCCCAGAGTGTACGCGCCGTCCTTGGGGAACACGTCACGGTACAGATTGCCAAACGCAGCGAACTGCACACCTTCAAGGTCATGCCTAAGCGCTGGGTCGTCGAGCGTAGCTTTGCTTGGCTGGAGAAGAACCGCAGGTTATGGAAAAACTGTGAGCGGTTGCTCAACACTAGCTTGCAATTCATCCACCTGGCTTTCTTGGCACTATTACTCAAAAGACTTTGAACAGGTTCTAAGGATTACGGCAGCAGAACCGGTTCTTGCAGATATACGCAATATCCACTATAGTGCTGGGCTTTGTGGCGCGGCGCGGTACCGAGTTCGAGTCCCACGCAGTGCGGCAGATATGTTAACGGCAACGATTGATTCATTGAGGTAGGTGCCATGAAAGTTTTGTCCTCTCTGAAGTCCGCCAAGGCTCGTCACCGCGACTGCAAGGTGATCCGGCGCCGCGGCAAGGTCTTCGTAATCTGCAAATCCAACCCGCGCTTCAAAGCTCGGCAGCGTTGAGATTATTATGTTCAATGCAGCAAAAGCCGCCTCCGGGCGGTTTTTTGTTGTGTATTCTATAGGCCACCATCCCAATTGCCTGGAGAAATCGTCGTCATGAAGCTCCGCACCCTCCTCCCGCTGCTTGCTTTTTCCATCGCGACCGTCAGCATTGATGTCAGCGCCGACACATTGCTGATCGAGCGCACTCAGCAGAAGCCAGCTACCGCACAACCGGTACGCGGACAGACAATGGCCCAGGTCGAAGCGCAGTTCGGTCTCCCGCAACAAAAACTGGAGCCACGAGGCGGCCAGCGGCGGCAATGGCCGGTCATCAATCGTTGGGTATACGCCGATTACACCGTATTCTTCGAGAAAAACCGGGTCATCGATGTCGTAGCGCGCCAAGCCACTCCGACCGAGACCGGGCCGAAACCCGTGCCCGCACGTAGTGCGAACACCCGCTGACAAGCGCATCACTCGAAAAATCCGATGTCCGAACTGACCCGCTTCCCGGCGGAATGGGAAATGCAATCCGCCGTTCTGCTGGCGTGGCCGCATGCCGGCACCGATTGGCGTGAACGGCTCGATCAAGTTGAAGAGACTTATATTGCTCTCGTCGCCGCCATCACGCGGTACCAAAGGGCGCTGATCTGTGTCGCTGACGTCAATCTCCAGGTCTATGTTGAAGCCCGCTTGCGATCGGCGCGCGTAGACATGCGGCAAGTCCACTTCATCGAAACGGAATACGACGATACTTGGCTGCGCGACTCCGGTCCGATCACGCTACGCCATGAAAACGGCTTCCGATTGCTTGATTTCCGTTTCACCGGCTGGGGCGGTAAGTTCGAAGCCAACCGCGACGATCGATTGATCGCCACGCTTGCCCATACTGGGGTATTCCGCGATGCGGAAGTCCAACGCATCGATTTTGCGCTGGAAGGCGGCGCGGTCGAAACCGACGGCAATGGCACACTGCTGACCACATGGCGTTGCCTGAACCACCGTCATCCCGGCCTATCGCAGCAGGAACTCACGACCCGGCTATGTGATTATCTGGCGCAGAATCGCGTGCTATGGCTCGAACATGGCTACCTGGAAGGCGACGACACCGATGCGCACATCGATACCTTGGCACGCTTCGCGGCTACGGACGCCATCGTATTTCAGGCATGCGACGATCCAAACGACATTCATTATTCCGAACTGACGGCCATGGCCGCCGAACTGGCGGCGTTCCGAACCGATGACGGCAAGGTATACCGGCTGTTTCCATTGCCTTGGGCGGCTCCGATCACCGATCAGGGACGGCGTTTGGCTGCATCCTACGCCAATTTTCTGATCGTCAACGGCGCCATATTGATGCCCGCTTATGACGACCCTGCCGATGCGGCTGCCGCGAAGACACTGGCAGCCGCCTTTCCGACGCATGAGATCGTGCCGGTTCCTTGCCGCCCTCTGATCTGGCAAAACGGCAGCCTGCATTGCATCACGATGCAGCTTCCCGATGCGCTATGGATTCCCCACGGCCCCGCCGGATGAATCGCATCATCCGGCAGGATTTCATCACGG
>JAITWM010000214.1 GCA_031285265.1 Lysobacteraceae bacterium | reverse complement strand
TACGCTCCTGACAGGTTCATGCTCCCCACTGCCGGTACAACGGCGTAAGCATCGCGCGCCACGATAAACGTGTACTCGTCCGGAACAAATGCATCGGCGCCCATGGAAATCGAATCGATGGAATCCGGGTCACGAAACGCCCAGAGGCAGCATCCTGCGCCGCTCGGTCCACCGGTTCTGCATATCCTCACGCCCGCCGCAGTAGCCGTTTCAGCACCGCCACATGAAAATGCGCCCATATCGCCATCCATACCCCTATTCGAGTCAAACTGCCGCACTGCGCCGCTTCGAATTTGCTGAAATAACGCCATAACCCGCGATGCTTGTGGTATTCGACGAAGACCGGACGAGAACGGCTGGAAATACCGCGCAAATGTACGACACTGACATCATTGGCGACCGCTACGCGTCCGCCCGCCAGACGAACACGCCGGCATAGATCCAGATCCTCGGCATGCAACCGGTAGCCTTCGTCGAATCCGCCGGCCCGCAGAAACCACTCCCGCGACACCAGCATCAACGCGCCGGATATCGCATCGACCATTTGCACGGATCGAGCCGCATCCAATGCTATTCCCAATTGCGTCGTCTTGCCGGGCGAATGCAACATCGCTGCGAACTCAGGATCGCAGCGGCGCGCGGCCGTGTCGCGCACGCCGGTTTCGTCCACCAGATCGGCCCCCAACAGAACATCCTCGCCCAGATCCTGTTGATGCCGGCGCAATCGCAGCAATGCATCCGGTTCGACCAGAAGATCAGGGTTGATGAAGGCCAGCCAGGGCGCATCGCTCTCCGCCGCGCCCTGATTGCAGGCCACGGCGAAACCAGGATTGTCCGGATTGGCAATGAAACGCACGCGCGAATCCGACACGGCATGCCGCTGCACGATGGCGATGGTCGCGTCTTTCGAGCCGTTATCGATCACCCGAATCTGCGCGATGCCCTGCGCCGCCCGCAATCGCTGCAAACACTCGTCGATGGTCGACTCGCTGCGATAGGTGACTACGATCGCGACAATGTCATTCAAACCGATCACCTCCCGGGCGCATTATCGAGTCCACGCATGCGCGGTAAAGCATTCCCTGGCTGGATTGGAAAAACAAACGGATGCATCCCAGCCGCTTGCGGGGCATTGCCGGAAGAGATCTGTGCGCTTCGCTCTCGGCTCTTGGAAAATGCCTCGACGCATCGAAACGCCACCGCGATACCGGCAACGGGGCTCGCGGCGCATAACACACCACCAGCACATGGAATATCGCCGCACCAGCAATGATGATTTCGTAAACATCCCATCGCTGCGCCGCCGCGCGAATCCTGGTTTATTGCGCCGGTTGCGTCACAGCAGGCCGGTGCGCCGGCGGCGGCGATTGCATCACCGGAGCCGTCGACGGCACGGATGGAACGCTCCCGCTTTGCTGCTCGGCCGCGCGCGCCTCCGCTTCGCGTTCCCGGTAGATGGGATCCAACGCGCGGAAACGGCGTCCGTACTCGTCCGTCAAATCCACCGCGTCCTGCGCATTGCGGACGATGGTCGGCGTCAGCAGTACGATCATTTCCGACCGCTCGCTTTTTACTCCCCGGGTACCGAACAAACCGCCCAGAATCGGAATACGGCTCAATCCCGGCAAACCGGCCGATGTCCTGCTCTGGCTGTCGCTGATCAGACCGGCCAGCAAAACGGTATTGCCTTCCCGCACGGCGGCTTCGGTCTTTATCCGGCGAGTATTGATCCGCACGTTCCCGTTATTGTCGACTTCGGCGCCGGGCGAACTGACTTCCTGCACGATGTCCAGGAATACCATCCCATCGCGCGTGACGCGCGGACGCACTTTCAGGATGATGCCGGTATCGATGTACTGCACCGTCGAATAGGTATTGTCGCTATTGCCTCCGGTATTGATCGATACCGACGAGATCGGAATCCGGCTGCCGACATTCAAGGTCGCCTCGGCATTGTTGCGGACGAAGATGGACGGTGTCTGCAACAGGTGGACCTTGGTGACCGCATCCAACGCCCGGATGATCGCCGCGCCATTACTGCCCAGCAGCGTCCAGGTCATACCATTGTTGGTAAGAATGCCCGAAATGGTAGCCGTGCTGTTGCGCGTCATCGTATCCGGCAATCCCGGTCCACCCTCGCTCACAGGTGTGGTAGTCGCGTTTTTCAGAAACCAATTGACGCCATAGGTCAGGTTGCTGTTCAGCTCCACTTCGGCCACTTGCGCCTCGATATGCACCTGCGTCGGCATCACATCGAGCTGATCGATCACTTCTTTGATCGAACGCCATGCCTGCGGCGTCGCGCGAATCAGCAGACTGTTGGTTTCTTCGACCGCCGAAACACCGACCTTGCCGCCATCCACCTCCAGTGTCACGCTGGCATTACCGGATTGCCTCTGTCCCAATTGCAATGATCCGGAACCCAGGCCGCCACTGGACCCGCTACCCGATGTCCCGATCGTGGATACCGAACTGGTATCGCTCAGGCTGCTCAGATTGTCGCTATTGTTGCCGCCCGAGCCGCCACTGTCCTTACCGCCCAAGCCACCGCTGTTGATCTGGCTGGCCTCCGCCCCCGGCATCAACGACGTTCCGGCATCACCGCCATCGCTCGAACGACCGGCGCCGAACACTTCCGCCAGCCGCAACGCCAAGTCGCGCGCTCGGATGTATTTCAGCTCATAGGAAAACAGCCGTGCGCCTCCGCTGGCGCTATCGATCCGGTCCAGCCACTGTTGAATCCGATCCAGATAGGATTCCTGAGGAGTGATGACCAATACCGCGTTGGCGCCTTCCAGCGGCATAAAACGAAACATCCCCGCGCTCGGGGTGCTGCTTTCCTGACCAAAGACCCTTTCCAGATCCTCGACGACCCTGGAGGCACGACCGGACTGCAATGGAAACACGCCGACCGACATGCCCTTGAGCCAATCGACATCGAATATCTGAACGGTCCGCAGATAGTTCTCCAATTCGGTGCGCGTCCCCGCCAAAGTGATGATGTTACGGGTCGAGTCAACGCCGACAATCGCGTTGGGACGCGCATACGGTTCCAACACTTTCTTCATTTCGGTCGCGGAAATGAACCTCAACGGTATCACCCGCGCCTCGTAACCGTTGGCATTAGCTGCCGGACCGGTACGCGGCGCCAGCGAACCGTCCAGCGGACCGGCGGCGGGAACGATGTTGTAACGACCGCCGCTGTAAACCATCCGTGCATTGTTCCAGCTCAGTATCATCTCCAGCAAACTCAGCGCTTCGGCTGGAGAGACCGGCTTGGGGGTACCCAATGTGACGGTGCCTTGTACTGTCGGTGCGATCACGTAATTCTGCCCAAGCATATCGCCAAGAATCGCTTTGACTACCGCCTGCAAGGATTCCCCTTCGAAATTGAATACGGCGGTCCCATTACCCGCTCTGCCCAATGCCGGCGGCGGCGCGGTACCCGCACGTTGGTCGATGAATTCACCGGTACCGCGATGAACTTGCGGCTGCAATCTACCGTCCTCCGGCTCCGGCGCACGCATCAGCGCTGCCGCTTCCCTGCCACTTTCCGATGGCCCGGAAGCACCGGCCTGTCCCACAGAATCAGGCCGTACCCCGCCCGGCAGGTTCAAAGACAATGATTCGACCTTGGCACGGGACACAGCCGCCCCCCCGGACGTCGCCGGTGCATCAACGTTGTAGCGAGTGATGTTAGGCACCGTCGGATCATCCGATCGCCGAATATCGGGAACCGGTGTACTGGCACAAGCCGCCAGGAAGCCGATCAGGATAGAGATGGAAATCGTAGATAACTTCATACGTATTCTTATGGGCTGGTTCCTGGATCGTCGGCTATCATCGCGTTTGTCGCAACTGCGCGCGACGTTCCTGGATACGTCTGCGAATTTGTTCCATCTGTTCCTGACTCGGAGCAGCATTGGAAGCGGGTGCATCCTCCGACGGAGGCGGCGGATATGCGGTGGAATCGGTAGTTGTCGATGATGGTGTCCCGGGCGGCAAGGGCTCTCCGATCATTTCTCCTTCCGGAACAGGCGCGCCGCCAGCCATCGTGACATTGCCGGCATTCGCCGATTCGGGGACTCTTCCGCCCTTGTCATCGAAGATCCGAAGATTCAACTCGCGCTGTCCCCCGGGTCCCACGAATACCGCCCGGCGCGGCTGGACTTCGTTCAGCCGCCAGCCCGGCGCGGAGCTCAATGTCTCGCCCTGCCGGATTCGAATCGGCTGCGCCCCTTCCTGCGCCGGCTTCAGAATCGCCATACGGAAATCCGGCGTAATCAATACACTGGTGAGTACATAATCGAAACTCGACGGCGACGCTCCTGAATCCGGGCCATTGCCTTCGATGAAAAACGGCCGCGGTTTACGATCCGCCATCAGCAGCGGCCGGCTGGAAACTCCCGTATATTGATCCAGCGCACCCAAACGATTGGGTTCCAGCACATGCGACCGAGGCAATGCGACCGCACTGTCGACGCTATCCGGCAACGATTGGACCCGGCTGCCCAATCCGGCCAACGACAGCACCAAGACCAGCACCGCCCACACCGCCGTTGCTCCCAGCAACCATGTGCGAAAATTGACCGCTTCAGTTCGCATCGTCCCCCTCCTGCGGCGCTCCTGCGGGCACATCCTGCGCATTCCGTGGCAACACGCCCGCACCGGGCCGCAGATAACCATACAGTTCGAAACTGACATCCAGGCCGCTGCCCGGAGCCTCACTACCTTGTGGCGCCGAATAGGGGTCGGCCAACACATTGAAATTGTTTACGAACAATACCGGCACACCATCTTCCAGCGAATACAGCACCCGGCTCAATTCCGGCATGCCGCAGCGCAATCGGACCATGACCGTGACACGTTCGTATTTCTCCCGCGCCGGTTGCATCAACGGCGTGCGGTTGGTAATCGCACAACTCCGGTTCCCGGGACTGGCTTGCAAGACCACGGTTTCCAAGCGTCTCACCAACCCAGCCATCGCCAGTTCCGCGGTAGGTTCGGGAAGAAAGCCCGATTCCTGCGTGGATAGGGCCTGTAACTGCTGTTCGATCGTCGGCGCCTGCGCCAACAAAGCTCGAGCCCGCGTTTCGCGTTCCTGCGCCTTATCGATCCTGGTCGTCATCTCCGTCATCGGAACCGTCCACCACTGATGCACCGGCAGATAGACCAACGCCAGCGCCGCCAGCAACAGCGCCAACGCCAGCCAACGATCCCGCATGGAAGGCGTCGTCTCCATTACGATCCCCCCTTCGGCGGTGCCGTCTGCTGCGCCGCAGCCCTGGCGGCCGCTCCCAATTCCGCCGTCAAATTGAAACGATCGCGCCGAGTGCGCGCATCGGGTTGCAGAGCACCCGTCAATGCCGGCGATCGCCACAAAGGCGATCCTTCCAGCTTAGCAACCAGCGCAGAGGCTTCACTGCTTTGCCCTGTAATCTGCAATTGCTTGTTTTCTATGGAGATACTTTCAAGATAAGTCGTATCTGGCAAGCGATTCGTCAATTCGCTCAATATTTGAATGACTGCGGGACGCTCGCTTCGCGCTCCAGTCAGGAAAGCATCCCCTTCGATCGTATCCGTCAATTGCTGCCGTTGCGCGGCGACCACAGCCGCCTTTTGCATTTCCTGATTGACATGGCTTTCCAGCACATCGGCCGCATTGCGCCGATTGTTCAATATCGACCAAGCCGATGCGACCGTCGCTGCTATCACGATGGCGGCCAAAATCCCGTTCCAAAGCCGTGAAGGGTCCGAGCGCCGCCGCCGCAACTCTAGAGGCAACAGGTTCACTCCAGCCACGCGTCCTGAGGCATCCACGACATCGATTCCTTCCAATTGCGTTGCCATCTTTCCCATATTGGCAAAAACGGCCTGCAACCGGACACGTGGGATCACCACCATTTCCACATCGATCTGTCCGTCGTCACGCCGTCCGGCGACATGGGCATCGAAACACACGTCATCCGACTGGAACGGCGTCAACCGGTCGATTTCGAATCTGACGACATCGCGCAACCGTTCGGCCGCCGCCGCCGGCAACCATATGCGCCGCCGCAACGTGTCATCGGCCGACAGTATCCACCAGCGCGGCAACGCGGCCAGTCGAGTATTCAGCACGGCATCCAGATCGGTCGATTCGACCGGCCACGGTAATTGCGCTACGGCAGTCACCTCTCCGGGAGCCAGCCAACGGACTTCCAACCGATCATCTATATACGCCAACAGCAGCCGCTCTTCGGCCATTCCCAGACGCGAGCGCAACCGCGCCGGCAGCCAGGACACCAGCGAACGACGCCACCATGAGAAAAAACCACCGATCCCGCCACCATAACGGCGCAGTTTCTGGAAAATCGCGGCATTGTCCTGCGCTATCGCCATCGCCGATTCAATCCACCAAGCCTTCTTCCCTGCGCAGTATGTCATACGCCAAACCAGGTACTGGAGACCTGGGACGACTGTTCACCACCATTCTTACCCCCCCCTCGCGACCATTCCCAAGCCGCACTCTGCTCTCAATACTATACGTTCTGCTCCCAGAATCGACAGTTCCGGCATTTTGCGTGGCCTGCATCGACCTTTCACGTTCGGAAAGTACCGACTTGGCATCCAACCCCATTGCGGTCAGAACGTCGCCCGGAGCATATCGCGGGTCGGGTTGGGAACGCCCGGAATACAACGTCAAACTGGGCTCGACCTTGGCGTACAGTTCCGGTGTCATCCCCAATACCAGCTCCAGCTCGGCGACGGTTTCGAATGGCGCATCCTTGGCTCCATAGGGGAGCCCTGCAGCCGCATAATCGGCATCCTCCGCGCCACCACTGGGTTGAGTCAAAGAATCGCTATCGCGCCAATCGACAACGGCACCGGCCAGCCGCTCGGATTCGCGCCGTTCCACGCCGACTGCCTGGAATAGGCCTATCAGCAGTTCGAAAGAAGCATTGTTCAAGTCTATTTTGCCGCTTTCGTCGGTAATGCGGATTCTCAGCTCGCTATCTGCGAAAGTCCATGCATACTCCTGCCCATTCGGCATCCAATGCGTCATAGGATCGGTATCAGCAACCCGTACCAACGCATATTCGACACCAGCGCGAGCGATTTCCTGTGCCGCCGCGCCATCGCTGACCACCCGCCCCTGCAATGCTTCGACGCGGGCGGTCAATGCGAACGCACCGATCAGTGCGGTCAACAGCGCGACCACCCACAGCACTAACAGTAATGCGACACCTTGCTGTTTCATGGCATCCCCGACCGAATGGAACCGGGCCTGGCACTGCCCCGGGCCAATGTCACGACCAATGGCGGCCATTTGCTCCTGTCGGCCCACTCGATATCGATCTTGACTTGAATCGGCAACACGTCGACGGCAGTCCATTCGTCCTGCCAGTCGCCCAGCGCATCGCCAATATCATTCATGCCGCGATAACGGAATGCGACCGAGCGCAACCCCTCCGCCAGCGCCTCGGGAGGCCGCGCATACCGATCCTGGACCACCTGTCCCGCTTGAACCATTGTGAACGACACCATCAATTGCTTGCCGTTGTCGGCAACCGACAATTCATGCAGATAAGGACCGCCGCGCCCCAGATAATTCGGCAGATCGGAAACGAAACGCATATGCGTGGCATCACCGGAAAAGCGATGCTGCAAACCATCGCGCTCGTCGATTCTGAACGTGATCATTTGCGCGTCGGCGATGCGCCGGCGAAGAAAACCGTCCACTGCACGCATCCGTTCATTACGTTGTGCAATGACCTCGCCACGGCCAACGATCGCGGTGGCTGCGCGCAATGTGGAAAAAGCCAGCGCCAGCCCCGTTGCCAGCAATACCATCGCCAGCAATATTTCAATCAGCGTGAATCCCTCGCTCCGGCGCATCGTCATATCAAGGACCACCCGATAGCGGAGACAACCGAAGCGTTTGCCATTGCACGTATTCGGATGGGCCTTCGCCCCAACGCACCGTCAAATCCAATTGCAACAATTGCGGACCCGGCTGCTGGCGCAGTGCCGCCGCACGGTTTTGTCGCTGTACCGCCGAGTCGACATACGGTGTCACATCGAGTATCCAGCGGTATGCGCCATTCTCCAACACGCCTTCACGGCGCATCGGACGCAATGGCTCGCCCACGCCGATCTGCGCCATCAACGTCTGCGCATGCAAGGTCGCATGACTCGCCCGGTCCGCATGCCGGATCTGACGCGCCGCTCCCGACATCGATCCCAGCAGCAAAGTCAATGCCAATGCCAGCATGGCAAACGCAACGATGACTTCCAGCAACGTGAAACCACGTTGCCGCCACATGCCGGTCACGGCACGGTCCGCACTCACGACGAATCCCCGGACAATCGCGATAACCTGACCTCGCCGGTCAACCAGGTGACATCGACTTTCCAGCCCACGCCTCTTTTCGCCTCAAGTTGTATCCGCCCCCCGGTCGATGCGCCGTCGGGAAAAAACAAGATGCCACCGACGGTCCCTGCTTCGCCGGCCTGCCGCGCACCGGTGAACCGGACCTCCAGCGAGTCCGGAATCTGGCCGCGATGGTTGTTCGGCGCACTCCATGTGCGCTCGACCGGATCAATCAAGAATCGCTGCGGCCTTCCGGTCGCGATCGCATAGGCGCGCGTGAAACGCAACTGCGCGGCAATCTCCTTCGAATTGGAACGCAAGCGCATTCCATCCCTTCCTCCGGTCAGCACGGCGATCGCCAATAGACTGGCGGCAGCGATCAAGCCAACGACCACCAGCATCTCCAGTAGCGTCACGCCGCTTGCGATCCTCTTGCCGCCCGCTCTTCGCATCGTTCACCGCTCCGCCCATGCGCGGAATGGGCGCGGATCATTCAAACTTGATATCCGCGTCATAGCTTTCTCCGCCCGGCCTGCCATCCTTGCCCAGGCTGATCAAATCGAAGGCCTGCCCTTCGCCGGGAACCCTATAGGTGATCGGCTTGCCCCAACCATCCACCAGTTCGGTGGCCTTGGCATAAGGGCCAAGCCAGCCAGAAACACCCGAAGGCTGCGTGACCAGATCATCGAGCCTGGCCGGTAACTGGCCGGTATCGAGTTGGTAGTTTTCTATCTTCCCTGCCAACGTCTGGATCGTCGACCGCGTCAGATTGACTTTGGCGCGATCGGCTCCGCCCAGGACACGGCTACCGACCAATGTCAGGACGGCGCCGATCAATACGATAACGATGATGATTTCGAGCAGACTCATGCCCGCTTGCATCGCAAGCGCAGGCGAGCGGGTGATGCGACGTGGTAGCGACATAGATGGACAGTCCTCAAATGATCCAAAACAAACTTAAAGATTCAACGAAATCGCATGAATCAACCTATTGCGCTGGTCAGATCGTACAGCGGCACCAGTACCGCGATAATCACCACGCCGACCAATGATGCCAACAGCAGCGTAATAACCGGAACCAATGCCGCCAGCGCCCGATCCATGGCCAGCGATGTTTCCTGTTCCATCGTGTCGGCAGTCTTCAGCAGCATCGAGTCCAATGCTCCGGATTCTTCGCCCACTTGTATCATCTGCAACGCCAGCCTCGGAAACCGCTTGCCCTTGCTCAACGACACTGATAGCCCCCGCCCGTTCTTCACATCCTCGGTCGCTGTTTCGACATCGCCAGCGAGAATGCGGTTCCCGAGCACATTGCGCGCGATGCCCAATGCCGCCAACAACGGAACGCCGTTCTTCAGCAGGGTCCCCAGCGTCCGCGCCAGCCGCGATGTCTCCAACTTGGCGATCAGCGGTCCGATGATGCGTTTGTCCAGCAGCCACGCATCCAGCCATATCCGAAACGCCGCATCATGCCGCTTCCGTTCGAACCACAACAACGACACCGCCGGCACGGCAATCAGCGCAAACCACCAGTTTTTGACGAAATTACCGATTGCCAGCACGATTCGCGTGAACCAAGGCAACGTCACATCCAGGCTCTCATACATCTGCGCAAACTGCGGCACGACATATCCCATCAGAAACAACAGTGCGCAGCCGACTACCAGCAACAGAATGATCGGGTAGATCATGGCGTTGACGACCCGTCCTCGCAGTGTCTGGCTGCGCTCAAGGTATTCGGCCAACCGCTGCAACGTATCCTGTAAGCTACCGCCAACCTCGCCAGCTCGAACCATGTTGACGTACAGTCGCGAAAACGTACCGTGCTGACGCTCCAGTGCCGCCGATAACGCTGCGCCACCGCGCACCGCATCACGAATATCGAGCAGGATATATTTGTTCTTCTCGTCCTCGGGCACATCGATCAGAATCGACAGCGCGCGATCCAATGGCTGCCCCGAGCTCAGCAATGTCGCCAATTGCTGGGTGAATTGCACCAATTGCTGACCACTGAACGGTTTACGCCGTAGTAGCGATTTCAGCGACCCGCCGCCGCTTTCCGACGCCAACGTCGCCTCGACCGGCATATTGCCCTGTTCCTGCAAACGCAGTGCCACTTCACGCTCATTGGCGGCTTCCATTTGTCCTTCGAGCATTTCACCGCGCGCATTGATCGCTTTGTAACGATAGGCAGCCATGGGCATTACCCGTCCAGAGGTGGAAATCGCGAATCGCCGGCATCTGCAACGGCGATCGTCTTATCGATAAAGATCGCTGCCGCCCGGCTCATGATTCCTCCGTGACGCGCAACACTTCTTCGATGGTCGTCATGCCGGCCACCGCCTTGGCAATGCCATCTTCATACATCGTGCGCATGCCGGATTGACGTGCAATCTTTTCGATTTCGTCCATGCCGGCATGCTGCATCACCGCCCGGCGCAGGTCATCGTTCATTACCAACAGTTCGACAATCGTGGTTCGGCCGAGATAACCCGTCGGCGAAAGCGCCGTGGGGCGCGGCCGGTACAGATGAATATCGCCCTCCGGCTGATAACGGCGCAGATCGAAACGCTCGATCATTTCCTGCGTTGCCAGATAACGCTCCGAATTCGCCGGATCCAGTTTGCGCACCAGGCGCTGCGCGAGAATGCCGTTCACTGTCGAAGTGAGCAGATAATCCTCCACTCCCATATCCAGCAATCGGGTGATGCCGCCTGCCGCGTTATTGGTATGCAATGTCGATAACACCAAGTGCCCGGTCAATGCCGACTGGATCGCGATCCGCGCGGTTTCCAGATCGCGCATTTCACCGATCATGATGATGTCCGGATCCTGACGCACGATGCTGCGCAATGCACTGGCGAAATCCAATCCGATCTGCGCTTTGACCGGGATCTGATTGATGCCTTCGATCTGATATTCGATCGGATCTTCCACCGTGATGATCTTGACATCCTCGGTATTGAGCTTGTTCAGCGCCGTATACAGCGTCGTCGTCTTACCCGATCCGGTCGGGCCGGTCACCAGCATGATTCCGTGCGGTTGCTCCAGCGTGCGCAGGAACTGAGGCAGGAAGCTGCGGGTAAAACCCAACCGGTGGAAATCGAATACCACCGACTCACGGTCCAGCAGACGCATCACTACGCTTTCACCGTGCGCCGTCGGCACGGTGCTGACGCGCAAATCCAGTTCCTTGCCTTGAACGCGCAGCATGATGCGCCCATCCTGCGGCAAGCGCCGTTCGGCAATGTTCAGACGCGCCATGATCTTGATACGGCTGATCACCGCCGCCGTCAGATTTACCGGGGGACTCTCCCCTTCTTCCAGAACACCATCGACACGGTAACGAACTTTGAGCCGGTTCTCGAACGGCTCGATATGAATATCGGATGCGTGTAATTCCACCGCTCGCTGAATGACCAGATTCACCAAACGGATAACCGGCGCTTCCGACGCCAGATCGCGCAATTGCTCGACGTCGTCGATATCGCCACCGGATTCGCCATCCACATCCTCGATGATGGTATCCATGGCGCTGCGTCCCTGCCCATACCATTTTTCGACCAACTCATCGATTTCCGAACGCAGCCCGACACAGGGCCGCACCGGCCGGGCAGTGGCCAGCCGGACCGCCTCGATCGGATAGGCATCGTATGGATCGGCCATCCACAGATCGAGCGTGCCCTCTCTCTCGCTCAACGGACAGACATGGAATTGCTTGAAAAAGCGCACCGACAATGTCTGCGCCTCCGCCGACAACTCCGGCGCGTTGTCCGGCATCTCCTGTGCCATCAGCAACGGCAGATGCATGATTTCCGCGCAAACATCCGCATGGTCGCGCTCGGATACCAAACCCAGGCGCGTCAACAGATCCAGCACGCTGCCGCCGGTTTCCTGTTGCAGCCGCTGCGCACGCGCCAGATCGGATTCCTTCAGCTTTCCTTTCGCCAGCAACGCCGTGACGATGTTCTCCTCCACCGTCCGACTGGCTTCTGATTGAGCAACTTCGTTCACAAAATTCTCTAGCGCTGTCCAGAATGTAACTTTAGCAGCGATTATCTCCGGAAAGTTCCATCTCGCAGGATATTTCCCCCTATCGTTTACCGGCTTCCGATACAACGGAACCCCGGTCGAACGGCCGGGGTTCCATCCATGCCCAGGATGCCGCAAACCGGACGCTATCCTACTGCCGCGCCGCCAGCGTCACATTCGCATAACCGGCCGTACCGACCAGCCTGATGTAGTAGGTTCCCGCTCTGGCTGGCGCGAAACGAATGGTTTCGTTATTACCCGGCCGGGCCGACTTGACATCGTATGCGCTCGCCGTCGGCACCTGACCGAAACTCGCATACATCGACACATCGCCGGTTCCGCCCAATGTCATGATGCTCAACGTCTTGTCCGCCTCGGCTTCGAAGCGGTACAACGTCTCCGAGCCCGCGGCGCCCGCCACCATCACGTCGACCTTATTGGTCAATACGATCGCCCTTGGTCCACAACCGTCGCCTTCGCACGGCTCTTCCAACGCCTTCTCCAGCGCCGCCTTTGGATTGACGATACCGGCACCGATCGGCGTATTGGCCGGAATCGAGACCGGGAACGGGCGCGCAGTCCGCTTCAGCAATGCTTCCATTTCCGCCGGCGTCAACGGCGTCTTTCCAGCCATTGCCAACGCCGACTGGATCAACGCGACGGTGCCGGCCACGTGCGGCGCCGCCATCGAAGTCCCCGCCATGCCCATATAGGTGGGATTGCCCGAGTCGTTGGTGGTCCTGCCGTCATAGCCCAACTGGACGACGTAACCATCCCAGCCGCCATTGCCTCTATCATCATAACCACCGCCGCCTGGGGCGGAAATATCCACCGCCGCGCCGTAATTCGAATAAGAAGCCCGACCGCCGGTAATCCGATTGGAGCCGACGACGATGACGTTGTCACAACTGCTCGGCGAGGTGTTGGCGGCGTTGACGTTTTCGTTTCCGGCCGCTACGACCACCACACTACCGTTGGCAACGGCCGCATCGATCGAAGACTGATAGAACTCACGTTGCGAACAAGCACCGCCGCCGCCCAGGCTGAGGTTGATTACATCGGCGGGATTCCGGTTGTCCGGAACACCATCGACGTGCCCGCCGGACGCCCAGACGATGGCATCGGTGATGTCGTCTTCCCAGCCGCCGCAATGCCCCAGTGCGCGCAATGGCAATATGGCGGCGTTATAGGCCATACCGACGCCGCCGATACCATTGTTGGTCGCTTGAGCGATGGTCCCGGCCACGTGCGTGCCATGCCAACTGCTGTCTTCCGCCGGCTCACCGGGGCCGCATTCGTCCGCTACGACCCAGTCGCCTATATCGATGCCGCCGGGCACACGGTCATCCGTACCGCGGCCGGAAACCGCGGCATCGGAAATGAAGTCGTAACCTTCAAGAACATTGACCGGCATGTCCGGATGCTGAGGCAGAATACCGGTATCGATCACTGCGACCACGACGCCCTCCCCTGTCGAGTAATCCCACGCAGGGAGCAGATTCAAACCGCCATCGGTCGCTCGGAAATGCCATTGATAGGCAGCGAAATGCGGATCATTCGGGGCTGCCGCCTGCGGAGCCGTCACCGGCGACTTGATGTCTATCTTCAATGGGTCGCCAATCCGCCGTATGCGATACGAAAAACTCACCGAAGCGACCGATGGATCGACCTTCAGCTGCGCGAGCAGTTTATCTTGCTCGGCTCGGGTGAGATGCCGTGACAACCGGATGACATCGTGTCCCAGCGCAGTCACCCGCAAGCGCTCCGCCGTCAACGGCGCAGCCGCACCTTGGGCCGCAGCCACGGTGTTCATCTGCATGAGATTGGCGCGGGAAGCGGCAGTGGTCACCACATTGAGCTTGGCGGTCAGATTATTGGCCGCCAATCTTCCGGTGTTGTACTTGATGACGAGCCGGTTGCTGTTCAACGCATCAAGCGTCGAAGCCGCTGCCGACGATTGACGGACAATCATAGGCGCATCCGCGGCCATTGCTTGAGAAAAGCCGGTGGACGCCATCACCATCGCTGCCGTCACCGCCGCGCTGATCCATTTCTTCTTCATTACTGAAAGTCCTCTGAAAATTGGGGTAAACAAAAGGGCAAACAACAGACGGCAGTGCATTCAAGCGGAACCTGGAAGACGTGTTCTTGCAGTATTTTCTGCCCGGCATCTTCTATAGCGGTTCTATCTCTTGAAAGATCCGCCATCTCCGCGCGGATCCGTGCTCCGGCCGCTCCATCCTGCCGACATGGAGCGGCCGGGACGTGCATCACCAGCCAAAGCCGGCGCCGACACCCACCGCTTTCTCATCGCCACTAAATGCCCCACCGATGGTGACGGCTGCACGCTCACTGACCGCACGCTGATAACCCACCGACAACGCGTTCTCACCGCCCTGGAAGCCGACACCGACACCGATCCGATTGGGAGTATTGATCCCCGCCGTACTGGTCGCCATGTTGAGCATGGCCGCGCTCATCGCTCCCTGCCGATCCATCCTGCGGTCCATGTTGTGAAAACGCTTGTCGACCCCGCGCTTGTATGTGTCGAAATCATCGTTCCACGCCGCGATGCGGGAATCGGTATAGGCATTGGCACTGGAAAGCGTCGCCCGGTCCGCTGCCTGCATCTGCCCGACATTGGCCGCATCGGTCGCATGAATGCCATTTGCTACATTAGCGATCGATCGCTCGTTGCCGGCACTGCCCACCGAGACAGTGTTGGCCCGATCCGCCACCGATCCTTGCCCGATCGCGACCGCATCGGTTGCCGTCACGGAAGAACCCTGTCCAATTGCCGTACCCGATGAGGCGGTAACGCTGGCACTTTCGCCGACTGCGACCGAACCGACCGCATTGGCGGAAATATAGCTATTGGCTCCAATCGCTGCGCTGTTATCGGCGCCGACCCGCGCATTGGCGCCCAACGCGGTATCGTTAGGGCCGCCAGCGTAAGCATTCCCACCGACGGCAGTGCCGCCATTGCTATTGGCCTGCGCGCTGGAACCGATGGCCACAGCGTTGGTTCCGCTGCCAATACTGGCCGCATCGCTGCCGTCAACTGCACCACCGACCTGGATTCGGCTACCGTTACCGCCTCCCTCTACGGTCGCAAGCCGTATATCAAACGCTGTCAGCGCCGAATCGATTGCACCCAATGCAGTGCCTACATTGGTATACGTGCCGCCTTGAACACTATACGAAGTTCCAACAAGTCCACCGGTCGGACCAACATAGGTACCGCCGCCCAATGCCACGGCGACACTGTCCAACGATGCACCGATACGGGTCCCGATGCTGTTCAACTGCGAGACGTTGACGGCATCGGTATCCGCCGTACCCGCCGCCACGTTCGTTATCTGGCGCTCATTGCCGACACTGCCCACCGAAACCGTATCGGCACGATCGGCCACTGATCCAGCGCCCAGCGCCACACTGTTCGCCGCCGTCGCATAGGCGCTCTCGCCCAGCGCCAGCGCACTCGCTCCACTGGCCCAACTGTACCAACCTAACGCCGTCGCATACTCCCCGGTTGCCCACGCTCCCGCGCCCAACGCCGTCGAACCCGTCTGCGTCGCACGCGCCGAAATCATCCCATACGCCGTTCCACCCACCGCGACGCTCTCGTCTCCTGCCGCTTCGCTGTACTCTCCAACCGCCACACTGCCATCGCCGGCCGCTTCCGCCGCAACGCCCACCGCCGTCGCATAACCGCCCGCCGCAACCGCCCCATAACCCAATGCCGAGGACAGGTAACCCGCCGCCGCGCTATAGCTCCCCAACGCCGTCGAACCCGAACCGCTGGCATCACTGCGGAAGCCTATTGCCGTCGCCTGCGCACCCAAAGCCACCGCCTCGGCTCCCGTCGCCGTACTGTACGCGCCCAGCGCCTGACTGCCGCTACCCAGCGCTGTCGCGTCCACGCCCGTCGCCACCGCGTTGTAACCCACCGCCGAAGCCCTGTCCGCATAGGCTGTCGCCCCCGCACCCAGTGCCGTCGCGCCGTCGCCGATCGCATTGGCGGCCTCACCCGCCGCCAGCGCATCGTCGCCTTCCACATACGCGCCCGCATTGCTGTTCGCACTGCCGCTCGCCTGGAAGTACTGGCTCATTCGGCCCGCTACGTCCACCACTGCATTGAGCTGAGCCACATTCACCGCGTCCGTATCCGCCGTGCCCGCCGCTACGTTCGTTATCTGGCGCTCATTGCCAGCACTGCCCACCGAAACCGTATCGGCACGATCGGCCACTGATCCAGCACCCAACGCCACACTGTTCGCCGCCGTCGCATAAGCGCTCTCGCCCAGCGCCAACGCACTCGCTCCACTGGCCCAACTGTACCAACCTAGCGCCGTCGCGTACTCCCCGGTCGCCCACGCTCCCGCACCCAACGCCGTCGAACCCGTCTGCGTCGCACGCGCCGAAATCATCCCATACGCCGTTCCACCCACCGCGACGCTCTCGTCTCCCACCGCTTCGCTGTACTCTCCAACCGCCACACTGCCATCGCCGGCCGCTTCCGCCGCCACACCCACCGCCGTCGCATAACCGCCCGCCGCAACCGCCCCATAACCCAATGCCGAGGACAGGTAACCCGCCGCCGCGCTATAGCTCCCCAACGCCGTCGAA
>JAITWM010000121.1 GCA_031285265.1 Lysobacteraceae bacterium | reverse complement strand
TGCCGCCCAGTTCGATGCGCGTGCGGTCGATGCAGGACAGCAACGCCTCCTCCTGCACGAGCAACCAGCGATGTTCGGGCGCTTCCAGTAGCCATTCGGTGCCGTGATGCAATTGTTCGTCCCACGGCACGACGAAACCGAAAGTGGTGGCCGGACGATCGGCCATCAACAGATTCTGCTCTTTCCAGGCGACCAGACCCAATTCGGCATGCGGACCGATACGCTCGCCGACGGCGGACATCACCCCACGCGCGGAACTGGCATCGTTGAGCAGTGGATAACCGATCAGACCAAATAAAACCCACATACCTCCCAACGTCGAGAACAGTGCCGCGACAGGCTGGCGCGTCCGGCCGAACCACAGAACGCTTCCCAACCCCCATGCACCCATGGCGATCAGCATCCAGGCGCCGATATGCAACGTATCCGCGCTAAGGCCGCGCTGTTCGACCAACCGGCGCTCGAAGCCAGAACCGCCCAACAACAGCATCAGCCCCGCCGCGAGGAACAGCACGGTGAACAGCCACGCCAACGTCGTCAGGATCCTCTGCGGCCAGATCTTGCGGACGATTCCCGGTAGCAGAGGACTCAGCGCCAAGCACATAATCGGCAGGGCAGGCATGATGTAAACGTCGCGTTTGCCACTGGGGATGGAAAAAAACAGTACGACCATCGCCCACCAAGCCAATAGCAACAAGTAGCGCGGGTCGCGCCGTTGCAATCGCCGCTTCCAGGCCGGCAGTGCCCAAGGCAGCGCCAGAATGGGCGGAATCCACATCATGACCATGACTTCCAGGTGATACCAGGGCGGCTGCGGATGGTCCCAGGACTTGGCGTAGCGTCCCGCGGTTTGCCGGAACAGGACATCGTTCATATAGGCCAAATATTCCGGCAACTCCGTTGCCAGAGCGGTCGTGACCATTGGAATCAGCCATAGGGAAACGGCCGCCAGAAATGCGGCGGGTCCCAGCCAGAAAGTGCCTTTCCGTATTCCGATCGAAACCCCGCGCCAGCCTGCCATCACAGCGATAGCCGCCGGGATCAGCATCAGTAGCGCCAGCACGCCGACGCCCTTGGTGATGACGCCCAATCCGGCCGCGAACCAGCCCAATATCCACATGCGCCAATTCGGTCCGAGCAGCAGATGCCGCAACAGACCGTAGTTGGCTAACGTGATGAAAAAAGTCACCAGTGGATCAATCTGCGCTTTTTTCGACTGATAGGTAAATTGGAATGCGAACAACAGCGCCCATGCCGCATAAAGACCGGCCCGCCGTGTCCACAGGCGGCGTCCCAGGTCATAGACGCAGGCCAATGTCCCGAGCGTTGCCAGGAACGATGGCAGAAGAAACGCGACTCGCCAATTGCCGAACAAGGCGTAGAACGTTGCTTGCAGCCACATCAGCATTGGCGGTTTATCCGAATACAGCTCGGTGCCGCGATGCGGGAACAGCCAGTCCCCGCTCTCTATCATTTGCTTGGCGACGAGGGCGAAACGCGGCTCGTCGGCCGGCCAAGGATCGCGCAGTCCTAGACCCGCGCCGATGACCAGCACGGCGGTAACTGCCAACAGCCAGAACTCACGTGATGATTGGGTCTTAAACATGATGAGCGATGATACCGGTCAGCTTGCGGAAACGGGCATAAAAAAAACCGTCCATTCCACTTTCTCCGGTGAAACGCTGCCGGCCCGGCCCGGCGGCGCAGCCGAAGGCCGGTCCCAGCGGTTCCGCTTGCGCATCCGGCGTACGCGCCAGAAATGCCGTGGCCTGTATTTCGTTTTCGGCTTTCAGTATGGAGCAGGTGGTATAGACCAGGGTTCCTTCGGGCTTGAGCGTGCGCCACAGCGCATCCAGCAGCCGCGCTTGCAGATTCAGCAATGCGTCCAGATCCGCAGGTCGCCGATGCAATAAAATATCCGGCTGCCGGCGCACCACGCCGGTTGCCGAGCAGGGTGCATCGAGAAGAATGGCATCGAACGCCTCGCCATCCCACCAGACAGGGAGGTCCGTAGCATCCGCCGCAAGCATTTGCGCTGTCGTCGGCAGCCGCAATCGCTCGAACGTATCCCGAACCCGGACCAAGCGGCGCGCATCGATGTCCAGCACCGTCAGCCGCAGTGTCGAATCGCGCTCCAATAGATGTGCAGCCTTTCCGCCCGGGGCGGCGCAGGCGTCCAGTACATGCGCGCCCGGCGGCGGGCGGAGCGCATCGGCGACCTGTTGCGCGGAGCCGTCTTGTATCGAAACGGCACCCTCGGCGAATCCCGGCAGCAGTGTTATCGCGACGGGTGTATCCAAACGCAATCCATCGGGCAGTTCGGGGATGGAGACGGCATGGATTCCGGCTGCCCGAAGTTTTTGGGCATAGTCGTCGCGCGAACCCTGCCGTCGATTGATGCGCAACCAGACAGGAGCCTGAGCCAAGCTGGTGGAAAAAAGACTGTCCGCCTGTTGCGGCCAATCGGCCAGAACCCGTGTGCGCAGCCACTCCGGCCAAGCCGCACTCGGATCGGATGAGGGAAACCGTTCACGCTGTGCGCGCCGTAGCAATGCGTTGACCAAGCCGGCTTGGCGCGGAAATCCCAGCGCGCGCGCCGTATCGACCGTTGCCGAAAGTGCGGCGTGGGCTGGCAGATTCATCGTGTCGAGCTGAGCGAAACCGACATACAGCAATGCATTCAATACGCCATTGCCGCGGCCGAGCGGCTTTTGCAGCCAATGGGCCAATGCCGCTTCGTAACATGGACGTCGACGCAGCGCGGTGAAACAAATCGCTTCCGCCAACGCTCGATCACGCGTATCGGGCAGGAGCGGCAAAGCGGCATTCAATTCGGTCTTCAGCGAACGGCCGCGATGAATGACCGCATCCAGCACCCGCGCCGCCGTCATGCGCGGCGGGACGCCCGGCGGCAAGCGGGAAGATTGCTTTGACGTCACCACAGCCTTTTCGATTCGTATCATGCCGAGGGCAACAGAGGTTCGCGGCGCGCATTGAGATAATCCGCTACGGTGATGATCTTGCCGCCATCGCGTTGCACCACGCGCAATCGCAGGATGCCGCTGCCGCAAGCGACATCGATGCCGGATTTGTCCGCACCGACGACCGTTCCGGGCGCAGCCGAAACCGTACTCTCCTGCGCGATGGCGCCGTGGATACGCAAACGTTCGCCAGCGATCGTCGCTTCGGCCACCGGCCATGGATTGAACGCCCGTACCTTGTTCGCCAGCACGGTTGCGGATTGAGTCCAATCCAAAGGTGCTTCGGCCTTGTTCAGCTTGTGCGCATACGTCGCCTGCTCGTCCTGTTGTGGTTGTGGGACCGGGCGAATGCCTGCGCGCAGGAGTCCCAGGCCGTCGGCCAGTGCCTGAGCGCCCAATTCGGCCAGACGGTCATGCAATTGCCCGGCCGTTTCGGGCGGATCGATGGTTGTGCGTTGCGACAATAAAACCGGGCCGGTGTCCAGACCGGCTTGCATCTGCATCAGACAGACGCCGGTTTCGGTATCGCCGGCCTCGATGGCGCGCTGGATCGGCGCTGCACCGCGCCAACGCGGCAATAGCGAGGCATGGATGTTCCAACAGCCGAATGCCGGGATATCCAGCACGGCTTGAGGCAGGATCAGACCATAGGCAACGACGACCAGCAGGTCCGGCTGCAACTGGCGCAATGCATGCTGTGCCGCATCGGATCTCAACGATTCGGGTTGCAATACGGGGATGCCTTGTCGCACTGCTTCTTGTTTGACCGGTGACGGCATCGACTCGCGTCCGCGTCCGGCGGGGCGGTCGGGCTGCGTATAAACCGCGACGACTTCGTTACGCCGTGCGGCGGCGCGCAAGGACGGAACCGCAAAAGCGGGCGTACCGGCAAAGACGATTCTCATGGGAGCGGCACCTTAAAAGACTGGAAAATAGAGCGACCGCCAAGTTGCGGTGGTATCGGATCAGATCATGGCGGCTTCCGGCCGGCCGGTTGCGCGCCGTCCCGGCTACGCCGCATGTTTGCGCATTTTAGTCAGCTTCTTGCGGACCATCTCGCGTTTCAACGGCGAAAGATAGTCTACGAACAATTTGCCGTTCAAATGGTCGATTTCGTGTTGAATGCATACCGCCAGCAGGCCGTCGGCCTGAAATTCCTGCACCTGCCCGTGACGGTCCAGGTGGCGTACCGTAATCGTCTCGGCACGGGTCACGTCGGCGTAGATTCCGGGAACCGATAAACACCCTTCCTGGTAGACTTGCTCCCCGGACTTGTCGACGATTTCCGGATTGATGAATACGCAGGGTTCACTCTTTTCTTCGCTAATATCAATGACTAGGAAGCGTTGGTGGACATCGATCTGACTGGCGGCCAGCCCGATCCCAGGAGCGGCGTACATCGTTTCGAGCATATCGTCCAGTTGCCGCTGGAAGTCGGGGTCGCCGATCGTTGCAGGATCGACCGGAACGGCTTTGGTGCGCAGCCGCATATCGGGAAATTCGAGGATGGAAAGTATGGCCATGGCAAGGAATTCGATATGGGCGTTATTTAATTTGACAAGCTCGTGAGTTATCTTAAACGCAATAAGTTGCACTTGTTGATGTATTTTGGACTATAGTTGCGCTAACCTGTTGGGGAATCAGGGCTGAACATAATTATGCTTATTCGCCTTCGAACTGTTTTTGCCGCAGCTATGCTGACGGTCGCTACTTACGCCGCTGCCGTGGAGCTTGCACGGAGTCACCCGGACACTTATGTCGTCCAGAAGGGAGACACCCTGTGGGATATCGCTGGCCGCTTCCTGCAGAAACCTTGGTTGTGGCCGGAAATCTGGCAAGCCAATCCGCAGATCGCCAACCCGCATCTGATTTACCCTGGCGACGTGCTAAGCCTGGCTTATTTGAACCGGGTCACGACGACGCGAACGGGACCGCGCACCGAGGCGCCGATCAATGCCATCCCGCTTCGCGACGTGGAACCTTTTTTGAGGGATCTGCGCGTTACCGATAGTTTCCAGCATCTGCCTTATGTCGTCGGTGTCGAGGAAAGCGAGCTTCGCGCGACATCGGGAGAATTGGTCTATGCGCGCAATCTAGCAGGCGCCAGTCCTGGGCAGCGCTATATGATCGTACGGCCTACGGTACGGTTTACCGAGGTCGATCCGGCAACCGTCAGGAAAGCGCCGAGGACGCATCATCGAATCCAGTACAAAGACGATCTGGATTTCAGAGGTGCGAATTTTGGAGGACTCGAACGCTGGACGGCGATACCGGTCTGGCTGAGGAGCAAGGAAGTACTCGGTTACGAGCTGGCCAAGGTCAATACCGGCGTCGTTACGCGGGTCGGCGGCGCTGCCGGGGACGCTGATCTGGTCACCTTGAGGCTGGAAGAGAGCGGGCGCGAGGTTCGTGCCGGTGACCGGATCATGCCGGTGGATACCCAGCCTTACGATCTGCAGTTCTTCCCGCATCCACCCAAAGCGGAACAGGAGTATGGCAAGTTGCGGATCATCGCGATTGCGGACGGATTCTTGATGGGCGGTGCGCGCGATGTGGTGGCGATCTCCGGCGGTACGCGCGAAGGGATCGACAACGGCACGGTATTCTCGGTCTGGCGGACAGGCAATCGGGTTGTCGATCGTGTCTGGCATGGGGATCATCGTGATGACAATGCGCAAGGTGCTCGCCGTGTGCGGTTGCCGGATGAGTATGTTTCGCATGTGATGGTATTCCGCACCTTCGAAAAGGTCAGTTATGCGTTGGTGATGGATAACGTCAAGCCGACCGTGCTGGGCTATGAAGTCAAGCATCCGGACGCGCAATAACGGAAAACTTATATTCCAAGGGTGTTTCCCTACCGAATATCGAGACGGCGCCTTAGGGCGCCGTCGTCGTTTGGAGAGTAGCCTGGAGGCATGTCGTTTACGCCATCCGATATTCCCGAAGATCTGGAAGCGCTGCTTCTGTTATGTTCCATTGGCGGTCCGGCAACCCCGCGCCGAAAACTGCTGGATCTCGTTTCAAGGCCTATCGCCGCATTGCAGGCGGGAGCCGATGCCTGGCGAGAAGCCGGATTGAATTCGGAGCAAATCCGGCGCTTGCGCCATCCCGAACCGGAACATTGGCGGCGCAGTATCGATTGGTTGCAATCCCCGCGTCGATATTTGATCGGTTGGCACGACCCCGATTATCCGGCGCTATTACGGCGGATCGCGGCGCCGCCGCTCGCATTGTTCGTGGAGGGTGATCCGTTGCTGTTATGGCGACCGGCGGTCGCGGTAGTGGGTTGTCGCGCACCTACGTTCGGGGGGCGGGACAACGCGAGAGGTTTCGCTTCAGCATTGGCCGTCCGTGGTATGGCCATCGTCAGTGGTTTAGCGGCAGGAATCGATGCGGCGGCACATTTGGGGGCCTTATCGATAAAACAGGGGCGTACCGTCGCCGTACTGGGTACGGGCCCGGATATCGCTTATCCGAGATCGCATGCCGGTCTGCAAGCACGTATCGCCGCCGAAGGCGCAGTCGTCAGCGAATATCCTCCGGGTACCCCTGGAAGGGCGGGGCATTTTCCCAGTCGTAACCGGATTGTGGCCGGGCTGGCGCTTGGCGTTTTGGTGATTGAAGCGGCGGAACGCTCCGGCGCGTTGATTACAGCGCGTCTGGCGGCCGAAAACGGACGCGAAGTCTATGCGGTTCCGGGATCGATTCACAATCCTCAGGCACGTGGTTGCCATCGTTTGATTCGCGAGGGAGCCGGGTTGGCGGAAAATGCCGATGAATTGCTGACTGGGCTGAAGATGATGGCTGCGGAACTTGCAGAGGCCTTGCGTGCGCGTATGGATCTGCTCGATAGCAGCAGTACGGCGGCGATGCCTGAAACCGGGACGGACGGATATCGCGATCTGTATCACGCATTGGGTTACGATCCTGTACCCATCGATACCTTGCTTGAGCGTACCGGATTGACGATCGCCCAGCTGTCCCCCATGCTGCTGTCAATGGAACTGGAAGGTCAGGTAGTAGTCGAACATGGACGGTATTCATTGAGGCACGGCCGATAGAGCCGGGCTAATTGACCGGCATATGAAATTAATCGGTTTTTTATTGCGGCAATGCTCACGGACGTAGGTTGGGGATCGATGAAAGAAAGTATTTTGGATGTTCTGTTGTACTTGTTTGAACATTATTTCTTCGATAACGCGAATTCGCTTATCGACACGGGTCCGCTGCACCATGATTTGATTGAGGCGGGGTTCAGTACTGCGGAAATCAATCGGGCGTTCGAGTGGCTTGATGCGCTGGCCGCGCAGCGTCCCAATATTGCCAAGCCCAGAGTAGATGAACCAATTCGCGTCTACCATGGTGCCGAACTGGATCGGCTGGATATGGAATGCCGTGGTTTTTTGTTGTTCTTGGAACAACGAGGCATCTTGAACCCCGCTCAGCGTGAATTGGTAGTGGATCGTGCGACCGCGTTGGATCAGGAAGAATTGAGTCTGGACGATCTGAAGTGGGTCGTATTGATGGTCTTGTTCAATCAGCCTGGTGCCGAGGCGGCTTACGCTTGGATGGAAACCCAGATGTTTGGCGAGGGCAGCGAACCAGTCCATTAGATCGGTTGGAACATTGAACGCATCCGCCGTACACTGATTCAACCGCGTGAGCCGTCCAGGCAGGACCGGCCTAAAAAAAACTCTAAGTACCCCACCGATACCGATCAGGAAAGTGAATGGATATACAAACTTGGTTTTATGCTGCTGCCGATCGTCAACAGCACGGTCCTTTCTCCACTGAAGAGCTGATGACGTTGTTTCGTTCCGGCAAGATCGCACTGACGACGCCGGTATGGCGCGAAGGTGAGCCGGAGCGGCGGCCGTTGGCGGACTTCTCAGGCGAATTGAATCTGGCGGATACTTCCGGCGTCGCCCCATCGTCTCCGCCACCGTTATCCCAGGCCGCCGCCAAGCTGCCAGTGAACGGCGTTCCCGCGGCCGGCCCGCCACGTAAAAAGCTCTCCGGTTGCGCTATCGCTGCCATTGTCGCCATTGTCATCGTTGCCCTCGCCATTCCGGTTCTGGTCATCCTGGCCGCTGTCGCTCTACCTGCTTATCAGCAGCATCAGGATTTTTCTGTCCGCATTAAGGCGAGCGAGGTGCTGTTGCGGGCTTCCGGAGCGAAAATGGCCGTCGTCGAATTCTTTCATGAAAATGAACGCTGTCCGGCAGACAACGATGAACGGATGCGCGTGCTGCTGGGCGGCTGGGATACCGCCGCTACGGCGCTTCATTTCGACGAAGAAGATGGCCGCTGTGTCATCGAAATGACGATACAAGCTTCCAAACCGTCGCAGTTGGAGGGGAAGGTGATCCGGCTCGATTTCGATCCCGAGGCCACGCAGTGGGGATGTCGCTCCGATATCGACGATCTCTTTCTGCCGTCATCGTGCCGGGGTTGAACCCGGTTTTACGGTTGCGGCTCGCGTCGCCGGATAGGAATCGCCGATACGGGCATGGATGCGACTTCGCCGCCGTCACGGCTTCGAATAGGTACCCCGTGTTCCGGCGCCCAGGCCTGCAAGTAGATGATTTCCCATGTCGTCGGCAGCATGCCGTCGCCGTTTCGCAATGTTTCATAAATATCCGCCACCGCTATGAATCGGCGGCGACCGGTCAATGTCCGGCGGCGGCTCTGCAACGCATTGGTCATGCCGGTCGCCTGCAGTTCTCGCATTAACGTCGTCAGGTCCGGATAGGCGACGGTGAGCCGGTCGCAATCGAGTACCGGATCGCGGAATCCGGAAGTGATCAAGGCATCGCCCAATGTGGAAATACCGAAGAACGGCATGACATGCGGTGCGGTGTCGACCCGCGCGAAGATATCCTGCAATTCCCGCAATGTATCCGGGCCGAACGTCGAGCACAACAAACGCCCGCCTGGCCGCAGGATGCGGCGGAAACCGGCAAGTACTTCAGGAAGATTTTCCAGCCAGGGCAAACAGAGGTTGCTGAAAATCACATCGACGCTTTGATCGGCCAATGGCAGGGCATTGGCATCACCGCATAGACGTATGAACGAACGGAACCATCGAGTCTGTCGTTTTGCTTGACGTAGCATCGGCAATGCCGAGTCGAGAGCGATCACACGCGCTTTCGGCCAGCGTTTGCGCAAGATGGCGCTGGCGTATCCGGGGCCGCAGCCGATGTCCAAT
>JAITWM010000115.1 GCA_031285265.1 Lysobacteraceae bacterium | reverse complement strand
GCGGATTCTACACTTTGCTGGGGCCCAGCGGCTGCGGTAAAACGACGTTGCTGCGCTGCATCGCCGGGTTTTACGAGATCGATGCCGGCCGGTTGCTGTTCGATCAGGACGACATGACCCATATTCCGACGCACCGGCGCGATATCGGCATGGTATTTCAGGATTATGCACTGTTCCCGGACAAAACGGCGTTCGATACCGTCGCCTATGGCTTGCGCGCCCGGAGGATCGCGAAATCGGAGATCGGGCGGCGCGTCAATGAGGCCATGGAGAAAGTCGGTCTGCTCGATCTGGTCGCGCGTTATCCGGCGCAGATGAGCGGCGGGCAACGCCAACGCGTGGCGCTCGCCCGCGCCCTGGTGATCCGTCCGCGCGTGCTGCTGATGGATGAACCATTATCCAATCTGGACGCCAAGATGCGCATGCAGATGCGCGACGTGATTCTCGATCTGGTGCAGGAAGCGCGCATTACGACGGTTTTCGTCACGCACGATCAGGAGGAGGCGCTGGCGATGTCCGACAAAATCGCCATCATGGATCAAGGCCGCATCGCTCAAATCGGAACGCCGGAACAGCTCTATGGCGCGCCGGACACGGCCTATGTGGCCGATTTCATCGGTTCGGCGAATGTGATCGCGGTGCCGGTCGAATCGATCGACTCCGAAATATCTCAGGGTGCGGAAGCATCCGGCCCGGAAAAAATACAGTATCGCCTCGGTGGCCGGCGGCTGCAGGGGCTTCGCGGCGCCTCCCGTTGGCCGGGCAGGGCGGGCGTGCTGGTGGCGCGTCCGGAGGAATTGTCGCTGCTCGCGCCGGATCGAGTCATGCCGAATACGGTTCCCGGTACGGTTCTGCGCCGGCAATATCTGGGGTTTAAAACGACGTATCGCGTCCGGTTGCAGGACGGCCCGGAGATTCGCGTCGATCTGGGCGCGGGAAATGGCCCGATCGATTTTCAGCCCGGCGCTTCCGTTCAGATCATGATTTCGGCGCAAAGCCGGATCATTCCGGAATAGAGGGCCGGATGATCCTGCTGAAATCCAAGTGGTGGCCCTGGGGCGTATTGACGCTCGTCTGCCTCGTGATTCTTGCTTTTTTCGTGCTCTATCCGCTTGGGGTACTGTTCAACAATAGCGTGCGCGACGATACCGGAGCGCTGTCCCTGGCCGGTTTCAGCCAACTGCTCGATGACAGCCAGTTCCTGTTCGCGCTCCGCAATACGCTCGTGCTGGGCGTGAGCGTCACCGCCTTGTCGATTTTTATCGGCGTGCCATTGGCTTATATGGTGGCGCGCTACGAATTCCCGCTGAAAAATCTGGTGGCCGTGTTGCCGGTCGTCACTATCGTGATTCCGGAAGTGATCGTCGGCCAATCCTGGCTGCTGGTTCTCGGCAACAACGGTTTATTGACAAATTTCATGGGATATCTTGGCATCGAATTGCCTTCTTTCTATGGCTGGACCGGCTTGATTTTCTCGATGACACTGGTCTATTACACGTATATTTACCTCGGCGTTTTGGCGGCCTTGCGCGGTTTCGATGGACAACTGGAAGAAGCCGGCCTGAGTCTGGGCACTTCGCCCTTGATGACGAAATGGCGCGTACTGGCGCCGTTGATGTTGCCCGCGGTAGCGGTCAACGCTCTGATCGTATTTTCCCTGGTCGTGGGCAATTTCGTCATCGCGACGCTTCTGGGCAGCCGCGTGTCGTTGCTGTCGGTAATGACTTATAATGCCTTTGTCAATGAAATGGGCGGGTCCGCATTGCTGCAAAGCACGATGTCGGTCATTTCCATCTTCATCGTGGGTGTCGTTCTGTTCATGCAAAAACATGTAGTCGAACGCAAGCTTTATACCATGACGGCCGGCCGCGCTCCTGCGGCGATGCGGGTGCGATCCGGGGCCGCCGCCATTTTTACCGGGGGCGTCGGATTCATCATCTTCGTTTCGTTCCTGCCGTTGATCATTGTCTTCATCGCGGCTTTCACCGAAACCAGCGGCCCCGTCATGCGCTGGGGCTCCTGGTCTTTTTCCAGTTTGTCCCGTGTTTTCAACAGCGCGCCCGAGCCTATTTTCAATTCGATCATTTTCGCTTCGCTGGCGACGCTCGCCGGAGTGCTGTTCGCAATAGTGGCGAGTTATCTGATAATCAAAAAACGCACTGTGTTCACCCAATTATTGGATTACATCGTCATTCTTCCCTTGACGATTTCCGGGACCGTCATGGGCATCGCGCTGGTCCAGACTTTCAATACGGGCTGGCTCGTGCTGACGGGAACCAGCGCCATCATGGTGCTTTGCTATGCGGTGCGGCGCCTGCCCTTCGCCGTGCGCAATGCTTCATCGACGCTGTTCAATATCCCGGACTCCATCGAGGAGGCCTCGATCAGCCTGGGCGTGTCTCCGTTGATGTCGTTCTTCAGGGTCATATTGCCGGTTATGAAAGCATCGATTATTTCAGCCGCGATCCTGATGTGGGTAACGACGATCTCCGAATTGGCGGCCACCGTCGTCGTTTATACCGGCGGCCTGGAGACCATGCCGATCACGATTTTCCGGCAAGTCGATGGCGGCCGGCTGGGTTTGGCATCGGCCTACGGAGCCGTATTGATTACCGTGATTATCGCGCCGATCATCATTTCGATCAAACTGTTCCGGATCAATCTTTTTTCCGCCAAGTGATTTTCAACCAAGGAGGTACGTATGAGATTGAAATTCCTGCCGCATGTCGTGGCCGCCATCGCTTTTTCCGTCGCTGCCTGGGCGCAGGCGCAAACCGTGGTGCTGTATTCATCGAACAATACCGAAACGATCGAAGCCGCGCTGCAAGTGGCCAAAAAGCACAAACCCTCGCTCAACGTGCAGCAAGTCACGGGAGGCACGGGTACGCTGATGAAGCGCATCCAGGCCGAATCGAAAAATCCGCGCGGGGATATTCTGTGGAGCGGTGGTTTCGGGACGCTCGGCGCTTACAAAGAATACATGGAACCCTACAAATCGCCCGATCTCGCCGCGATTCCCGCCATTTTCCGCGGCCCCGACAATCTCTGGGTGGGCACCAACGTCCATCTGATGGTGCTGATGGTCAATGAGAAACAACTGAAAGGTCTGCCCGCGCCGAAAACCTGGTCGGACCTGATGAAACCGGAATGGAAAGGAAAATTCGCCATCACCGATCCCAGCAAGAGCGCCACCGCCTATTTATTGGTTTACGGTCTGCTGAAACAGTTCGGCCGCGACGGACTGGAAAAAATCGCCGCCAACGCGGTCGTCACCTCTTCTTCGGGCACTACCTACAAAGGCACGGCGATGGGCGAATACGCCGTCGGTTTGACCATCGAATATGCCGCGCAGGAATACGTCGCGGGCGGGCAGAAAGAAATCAAACTGGTGTATCCGAGCGAAGGCAGCTATCTCGCGCCCGAAGGCATGTTCATCATCAAGGGCGCAAAAAACGCGGAAGCCGCCAGGGCTTTCTACGATATTTTGTTGAGCAAGGAAACGCAGCAGGAACTGCTGGTTAAATCCTTCCGTCGCCCGACCCGCACCGACATCCAGGTTTCGAAACTGACCTCCTTGCCCGATCTGAAGTCGATCAAGATATTTCCACTGGACCAAGCCGCGGCGTCCGATGAATACGAACAATTGATCGCTCTGTGGAATCTTGCGGTAAATAAGGCGCGTTGAATTGATATTTAAAAACTCCGATTTATACAGCTCGGGGCGATTTATCGCCCCGAGAAGTTTTGGCGATAACGAGGTTGAAATGAATATCGTATCCCCCCCGGGCCATAAATCGATCAATCGTCGCCGCCGGCCGTCCAATCCTGCGTAAACGGGAAATATTTTGTAGCACTGGAGAAAAATTCGATATTCACCAGTCAATCACCGCGCATGTAGGGCATGACATCGATCACGCGCCACGCCGCTTGGCTGTCGGTTTATCCCCGCGAGCGCGGGGAACGTCGCGCGAATAGCATTACGCCGTCTCGTATGCGCGGTTCATCCCCGCGAACGCGGGGAACGTTCAAGCGGATTTTCGCTTGATGTTGTTTTTTTTCTTGACATTTGTCAAGAAAAATTTATCTTATCGAGCCGACCGCGCCATGATTTTTCCGGGTCGCGCCCACTGAAATCGTGATGCGCGACCGGGCGGCCGTCGCAATTGAGTACAGCGAGCAACAGCTTGCCGTCGAGTTCGGCGCGGTTGACCAGGGTCGCGAATGCGGCCAGCGCGGCGGACTGATCTTCGGTTGTCGTTTTATTCGTGACGCGTTGATCTGAGTCGCGGAGATAGACGCGAAATGTCATGCGTGGTCTCATAGTCGCGGATGCTGTTTCGCATTATGGCAGCTTCAACACGCGCCATGTTCCGCGACTGAGCCCGTGGTCATCGTTGTACTGATCGGTCATCGGGTTCATCCCCGCGAGCGCGGGGATGATTTATGCCATCATCTGTGGGCACACTTTTGAAAAGGCTGAAATGGAAACCTACACCGTTCGAGACTTGCGCGACCGCACCGGCGAACTGATCCAGGGCGCCGAGGCAGGACGCATGGCGCTGGTGACCAAGCACGGGCGACCGGTCTTCGTCGCCCTGCCCTTCGACCAGAAACTGCTGGAACAGGGGGTGCAGGTGTCCCTGGCCGTGAAGCTGTTCGACGAGGGGGCACTGACCCAGGGCCAAGCCGCCAAGGTGGCAGGGTTGCCACTGGCGGAGTTTTTCGAAGCCTGCTCCGCACGCCAGGTCCCCGTCATTCGCTATGGCATCGAGGACATCCGAAAAGAGCTGGATCAGTTCGATGAGTTGCATCGTCGCGGATAGCAGTCCGCTGATTGC
>JAITWM010000068.1 GCA_031285265.1 Lysobacteraceae bacterium | reverse complement strand
AGTGCACCCGCAGTGACTTGCATCCATGCACCGCGCATACTCAAGCGAGTAAACACATCGTAGTAGTCTTCAATCCAATGTAACCGCTCTGGATGCGTGATTACCGGTACTAGCCCGGCAGTCATTAAATCGAACACGATGCTTTCAAAGTTCGGTGGAGCTATATGATGCGGCGGCTCTAACAGCAGATATCGCGATCCCGCCAGTGTCGGAATACGGCCCGATCGCCACCCTTCGAGAAGCCCGGGATCCAAATGAACATCAGCGCCATCGAGCAAAGCCAGTGCAATGCCTCGCTCATCCAGTTCGGACTGGAATGCGGCGACCGCCTGGCGGATACCAGCAGCCGTATTATCGTACATGCCAGGATAAATATGCGGAGTACAGGCGATCGTCCGTATCCCATCATCCACGGCAAGCCGTGCCATTGCTAATGCCATCGTCAGATCAACAGCACCATCATCAATGCCCGGCAGAATATGACAATGCAAATCGATCATCAGAGTGGACTATTGCATTTTCCAGTAGGGGGAGGATTCAGCAAAACTTTCACACTTCGTATGCCGATCAAAAAATCAGCACACCGCAGCCATATTATTTCCGTAATAAAAAGAACAATTCATCTCACGGCAATAAACAAACTCTCAATTTCCTGAGTTCGGGCGAATGATACAGGCAACTCGACTCGTAGAGCCGATGTCGCTACTTGCCGGAATGACTGGAATTCGACCATTACAGTATCTTCAAACCGTATATCTCCATAAAAATCCCATTCCGAACCCATGACAACGGACAAGGTCCAGTCAAATCGAATCGACAGTACCGTGATTACTTTTTCCTACTTTTATACCGGTGGACTTGCAGATAAATATTAATTCGATGGTGCTGCCCACCATTCATCGCAATACGAACACTGCACTTGGCCGATCATTCTATCATCAACCTCCGGGCCAGGCGGGCGAATGCCCGTCCAGCCCGGTCGGGTGGTTTCAGACTGTCACGTTATCGGCTACCTGTCTGTAGTCTTCGATCTGGTCGAAGTTCATGTACCGATAGATCTTGTCGCCTTTGGCGTTGATCACGCTGATGTCGGCCATGTATTCCTCGCGACTCGGAATCTTACCCAGACGCGAGCAGATCGCCGCCAGTTCCGCCGAACCCAGGTAGACATTGGTGTTTCGGCCCAAGCGGTTCGGGAAGTTGCGGGTACTGGTCGACATCACTGTCGCACCTTCGCGGACCTGCGCTTGATTGCCCATGCACAACGAACAGCCTGGCATTTCCATGCGTGCACCGGCGACACCGAAGGTGCCGTAAAGGCCCTCCTCGGACAGTTCCTTGGCATCCATCTTGGTTGGCGGGGCCAACCACAAACGCGTCGGGATGTCGCGCTTGCCTTCCAGTAGCTCCGCGGCCGCGCGGAAGTGACCGATGTTGGTCATGCATGAACCGATGAAAACCTCGTCGATCTTGGTGCCGGCGACATCGGACAGCGTCTTGACGTCGTCTGGATCGTTTGGACAGGCCAGAATCGGTTCGACGATCTCATTCATATCGATCTCGATCACCGCCGCGTATTCAACATCGGCATCGGGTTCGAGCAATTGCGGATTGGCTAGCCATTCTTCCATCTTCTTGACCCGGCGCGCCAACGAACGAGCATCCTGATAACCCTCGGCGATCATCCATTTCAACAGCGCGATGTTGCTGTTGAGGTATTCCATGATCGGTTCTTTGTTCAAACGTACCGTGCAAGCAGCGGCGGAACGTTCGGCTGAGGCATCCGACAGTTCAAATGCCTGCTCAACCTTCAGATTCGGCAGGCCCTCGATCTCCAGAATACGACCGGAGAAGATATTCTTCTTGCCCTGCTTGGCGACCGTCAACAGGCCCTGCTTGATCGCATACAATGGGATCGCATTGACCAGATCGCGTAACGTCACACCCGGCTGCATCTTACCCTTGAAGCGGACCAGCACCGACTCCGGCATATCCAGCGGCATTACTCCGGTCGCGGCGGCGAACGCCACCAAACCGGAACCGGCCGGGAACGAAATGCCGATCGGGAAGCGGGTATGCGAGTCACCACCGGTGCCAACCGTATCCGGCAGCAACATACGGTTGAGCCAGCTATGAATCACACCGTCACCCGGACGCAACGCGACACCGCCACGGGTGGAAATGAAGTCCGGCAGTGTGTGGTGGGTCTTGACGTCGACCGGCTTCGGATAAGCCGCGGTGTGGCAAAACGACTGCATTACCAAGTCGGCGGAAAAGCCCAGGCAGGCCAGATCCTTCAATTCGTCGCGGGTCATCGGACCGGTGGTATCCTGCGAACCCACCGAGGTCATCTTCGGCTCGCAATAAGTGCCCGGACGAATACCTTGACCTTCCGGCAAACCGCAAGCACGGCCGACCATTTTCTGCGCCAGACTGAAGCCCTTGCCACTGTCGACCGGCTGCTGCGGCGAACGGAACAGATCCGACGGCGGCAGTTTCAACGCTTCACGCGCCTTCGCCGTCAAACCACGACCGATGATCAGCGGAATGCGGCCACCGGCGCGCACTTCGTCGAACAATACATCGCTCTTGACCTGGAACTCGGAAATAACCTGGCCGTTTTTGAGGGCCTTGCCTTCATACGGACGCAGCTCAATGACGTCGCCCATTTCCATTTTGGAGACATCAAGCTCAATCGGCAACGCGCCCGCGTCTTCCATGGTGTTGTAAAAAATCGGCGCAATCTTGCTGCCAAGACAGACACCGCCGAAACGCTTGTTCGGAATGTAAGGAATATCCTCACCGGTCCACCACAGTACCGAGTTTGTGGCCGATTTGCGGCTGGAGCCGGTACCGACCACATCGCCCACATAAGCGACCGGATGGCCCTTCACCGCCAGATCCTGCAAGAACTTGATCGGACCGCGCTTGCCGTCCTCCTCGGGCTGGAACGCCGCGCCATCACGCTTGTTCTTCAGCATCGCCAAGGCATGCATCGGAATATCGGGACGAGTGGTCGCATCCGGCGCCGGTGACAAATCGTCGGTGTTGGTTTCGCCCGGCACCTTGAATACGGTGATGGTCAGGCTCTGCGGTACTTCCGGCCGGTTGGTGAACCACTCCGCATCGGCCCAACTCTGCAGCACGGCTTTGGCGTGTGCGTTGCCCTTCTCGGCCTTCTCCTGCACATCGTGAAAAGTGTCGAACATCAGCAGCGTGTGCTTGAGCGCATTGGCGGCGATCGCACCGAGTTGCGCATCATCAAGCAGTTCTATCAGGGGAGAAATGTTGTAACCACCGAGCATCGTGCCGAGCAGTTCGGTCGCGCGCTCGCGACTGATCAACGGCGTCTTCTCCTTGCCGAAAGCGACCGCGGCCAGGTATGACGCCTTGACTTTGGCAGCATCATCAACACCGGCAGGAACGCGATTGGTGATCAGATCGAGCAGGAAATCACTGTCAGAAGCAGCGCCTTCGCCCGCGGGCGGCGCCTTCAACAGTTCGATGACCTCGGCGGTTTGCTGGGCGGAAAGTGGCAGTGGCGGGATGCCCAGCGCGGCGCGCTCGGCAACATGTTGGCGATAAGCTTCCAGCATGAGGACTCCAGAACATAAGTACCAGGAAAGGGTGCGCTCAAACCGACGGTACGATCAGTTTGAGGCCTTTAAAATATTCACGAAAAAATTTGTCGTCACGGGTAATCAGCCCGTCACACTGCAGTAGCGCGTGCGCGCCGATCAGATAATCCGGAGCAGCACGTCGACTACTATGATCGCGCTGCCGGTGGCGGCGCTGCATCTCTCCGGCGCGCAATGCCGATTTCACCTCCAGAGGACTGAAGCGAATGCTCATTTCCTCCAGCGCCATCATTGCTTCGGCGCCATTCTGCAACGCGCTGCTTACCTCCGCCAATGCAACCTCGCAAATCACCACGGGCCCAGCAGTCAGGCATTGCCGCAAACACGCTTCCGAGGCATCGGCATAGACGCCATCGGTCAGCAAGTCCACCAATACGGGAGAATCGATGGCAATCATGACGACAGTTTCATTCTGACGGCATCGCATCATCGCCCACGTATGCGCGAACCGCTTTCATCGCGTCGTCAGACGAAGCAAATCCATCGTCCAGCTTGAACCGTCCCCGCGCCCGCGATATGGCATCATCCACACTCTTGCGCAAGATGATGCGGCTACCATCCAATTCGACCTTCAGGATCGTGCCCTTGGTCAATCCCAAAGCGTCACGGACCGCTTTCGGCAACGTGATCTGCCCACGTTCAGCGACAGTGGCTTCCATCGGATGGGTAACCTCGTATCATGAAGTATGTAAATATTATACATACCGAATCATGCATACCCAAGCACTCCGGACATAGTACAGAAGATATTGGTGCAGGTTTTCAGCGAGCCAGCCAACACCTGCCAGTCTCGTCCTCAGATCGTAGATATCCGCCATCCTTGGGAAAATTTACGCCGAGCCGTCCGATGATGGCCGCCGGAACACCGTTCTCATCGGCATACCGTTTCAAGGCACCTTTGGGACCGCCAATATCGTTTCCTTCCATCAACCGTGCTACCACACCGCCGCTCCCCGGTACCGCGTCAGGCCCAGCTCATTGAATATTCGACACTCCATATCGGATATCGCCTCTTTTCAGGCCGATATTCAACACCTCCGGCCACGCCGACCGGGATATCGTCATAGCCCGGTCCCAACGACTCATCCCAGGTACGCGGCGCTTACAGTCTGGTCATATTGCCCTTTCGGACGACAAACGTTTCGGTATCATCGAAAAAACCGCGATCTGTCCAGGCCGGACACACCCATGATCCAAGAATTCTCTCCAATGACGCCATTGCTCTCCCTATCCAGTACGTCCGTAACCCACATGCGCGGACCTATGCTCCTGAAAAGAGGCCAGTCCCAGCATCATCATGCGACTCTCAGCGTCATACGCTACCGCCAGGGTCGGACCACAAATCCGGAACCTTCGGCAAACGCCGTATTGTGCCTATCGACAATATGACCACTCACACGACGATCGTTATTTCAGCCCTCGCCGTATATTGAAATCCCACGGTGCAATTCCCGCCCGTTCGCATAAACAATAATGAGCCTCTGTTACGATCTTTTTCCATTGCTGCTGCACTCTGTCGCCTTCAGGCAATTGCGTCAGCCGGTTGCGCATCGATGGATTGCACTCGAAGATGACCAATTTCCCAAGGTCTTCCTCTCGCGCCGAAGGTGCAAAATCCACGCCCACATAATCTAACCCTAGCGTGGACAATAACTTCTCTAGGTGTTCCCAACGTCCCTCACGGAAACAGGCCGCCGGATTTTCGAGATAGGCGATCTCCCTATCGTTGAGCCACGGATATTTCTCCATGACAGGAATCGAATTCCATTTGTGCACATTGAAATAATCCGCGGAAAAGGTATGCGCTGGAAACAATTTACCGTTGACAAAAATTGCTCGATATTTCGGATAGAACGTCATACCCGGGGCACGCTCGTCGGCGAATCCCACATCGGCATACTTGATAATATGCACTCCGTTTTCTTTATAGATATCGATATCCTCATCGGCATCCTCGACGAGCCGCATGAAACGCCCGCCTTGAAAACCCGCTGCCCGGACGATGACGGGAGGCGTAAGGGACGCATCGCTCTTGATACGTTCGGAGATTCCGGCAGCCGAGGATTTTTCCGCTGGGAGATAAACGGAAGCTGGAGCGATGATTTCGTCGCACGAAGAAAATTTCTGGTAAAACAGCTCGCGCTTCAAGTCCAGAACCTTTCGCGGATCGTTGACGACTGGAATATCGAGCCGGTCGCAAATCACTGCAGCATGGTACAGCGCGGCCTCATACAAGCTCGGATCGCTGATACTGTTGTAGATGACGTCGTACTCCGACAGATCGTCGAGAATGCGGAATACGCTATCGAGATCGTCGACCAATAACCGACTGAAGGAAATATTCTCAGGATCCAGCAATGTATGCAGTTCGTTGACCCCTGCAATCGAACAGATCCTTCTCTTATACGAATAATGATATCCACCCGCCGCAATGGACTGCAGTACGAGGATATGCATTTTCGGTTTTCTCGTCACCGCCGGAGAAAGCGGTCTGATCCGCGCCGCTATGCCCGCATAGGTACGGCTTTCCGGAATACGTTTTTCCGTCGCCAGAAATCCAGCCAGCATGCTGTTTATCATATAGACATCGGGATTTTCGTGGGCGATAGCGGCAAGCAGGTTGATGCATTCACTCTGCATCTTGCCTTTGATCGCACAATCGATCATGTCGGCTATCACCTTTGCCCTATCCGGCCCTCGCTCCACGAGGAGCTTGAGCAACAGAAGCGCATCGGAATATTCACCTTTCTTGACGAATTTGTTGGCGAATGCTTCCAATGCCAGATCGGTTCTCTTTTGAATCTCATCATTTTTCATTCAATCCCCCTGATCATTCACCACTGCGCATTTCTGTTCTAAAAAAGCGGACGAGAAATAATAAGACGCAAACCTGCCGCAAGTCATATCGCCGGCAGGCATGGCGCCGAGAACAAAAATATTATGTCGCAATGCCTATCATTCGAAACGCTGCAAAAACTTTTTCCACGAACTATCGATGGTACAACAGACATACGATGATTCAGCAGCCACGCCGGTGCAGCATATCAATTCACGACAGGGATTTATATTTGAATATCGATTCACTCCATGAAATCCGGCATTATGTTGGTCAAGATGGACTCTGTTGTCCCTGACGCTCCAACACGATATGCGGAACTCTCTCGCACGGAACGTTTCCCATTCCGGCTTTATCGATCCGGACCAGGCGGAAGGCATCGGCTATCGACTCATCGCCGTCCAACCGCCAAAGATAGAAAACCGGACAGCCGGCTCGAATCATGCGCTCTTACTCAGCCATGGTGCCCGCTGTCAGACCGAATCCCGCCAACCTGGCAAGCGTATCGAATCCAGGAAACGAAGTCGCGACATTGGCGACATCCTCGATACGCACATCACCATCGGCACGTTGCGCGGCAACCGCGAAAGCCATGGCGATACGATGATCGCCATGGCTTTCGACCGTGCCGCCACGCAATGATCCTCCGCGAATCACGGCTCCATCCGGCGTTTCATCCACTTCCACGCCCAATGCGCGCAGTCCCGTCGCCATGACCGCCAGCCGATCGGATTCCTTGACCCGTAACTCGTCCGCACCGCGAACGATCGTCTCTCCCTCGGCACAGGCCGCGGCGACGAAGAATACCGGGAATTCATCGATCATATCCGGCACCCAGGCTTCCGGAAGCGCGATGCCGCGCAATCGCGGCACATAGCGCACATGCAAATCCGCAACCGGTTCCCCACCCTGTTCGCGAGCGTTCTCCTCGACGATATCCGCTCCCATCATACGCAACGCGTCGAGCAGCCCTCGACGGCGTGGATTGAGTCCCACCGAACGCAGATATAACTCCGATTCCGGAACAATGCTGGCGGCCACCAGGAAAAAAGCTGCCGAGGAAAAATCCGCCGGTACGAGAACATCCGTCGCATACAACCGTTGTCCTCCCCGCAGCCTGGCAAGGCCGGGCGAATAATCGATGCCCACTCCGAACTCCGACAGCATGCGCTCGGTATAATCGCGCGTCGGATGCGGCTCGCGCACCGTGGTTTCTCCTTGCGCGTACAATCCGGCCAGCAACACGGCGGACTTGACCTGTGCGCTGGCCACCGGCGATGAAAAGCCGATTCCGCGCAGGGGCGCTCCCCCATAGATCCGCAGTGGCGGCAACCCTCCTGCCTCGCTATCGATCCGCGCGCCCATCCGTGACAACGGATCGATCACTCGCCGCATCGGTCGCTTCGACAACGAGTCGTCACCGATCAATACACTATCGAATGGCTGTGCTGCCAGCAGTCCGGCAAGCAGGCGCATCCCGGTGCCGGCATTGCCGCAATCCAATGGACCGTCGGGCGCACGCAAACCATCAATCCCCACGCCATGCACGATGCGGCGCGATGCGGTCGGCATTTCGATATGAACGCCCAATTGGGTGAAAATCGCCGCAGTCGCACGGGTGTCGGCGCCTTCGAGAAAACCGTCGATCTGCGACACGCCATCAGCCAGCGCCGCAAGCATCACTGCGCGATGCGATATCGATTTGTCGCCTGGAATATCCAGCATACCACGCAATGGATGTCCGATATTCGCAACCCAGTATTGCTTGCCATTCATTTCATGCCCCCGCTGTTTATATGGCCGGCTCCATGCGATCAAAGGCCGGTCCATCGAATATCACGTTCCTCCAATCCTTGGAATCATACCGGGCCGGTTCCGGACTATGGCACTGCGACCGGATAGGAGCCCAGCACTTTGATCTGCGCGCTATGCGCTTTCAACTCCGACAGTGCCTGCTTCATCGATTCATCCTCGACATGACCGGCCAGGTCGATAAAAAAAGCATATTCCCACATCGCTTGATGCGATGGACGGGATTCGATACGGTTCATGCTGATGCCATGTCTGGCAAACGGGCTGAGCACATCAAACAACGCGCCCGGCTTGTCATGAATGAATACGAGTACGGAAGTTCGGTCATGACCCGATGGCGGAAATATTTGCCGACCGATCACCAGAAATCGTGTCGTGTTTTCACGATCGTCCTGGATCGGCGTCATGATCACTTTCTTCAGACCATACACGTGCGCGGCACTTTCACCAGCAATGGCGGCGGCATCGTCAGCCCCGCGTGCGCGCCGCGCGCCTTCCGCGTTGCTGGATACCGGCACTTTTTCCACTTCCGGCAGATTCGACCGCAGCCAGCCGGCCGTCTGTGCAAATGCCTGCAGGTGCGCGTAGATCCGTTCGATGTCCTCGATCCGGCCAGTACGCGACAACAAGTACTGGTGCACGCGCAGTTCCACTTCTCCGCAGATCTTGAGGTCGGATGTCAGGAACATATCCAGCGTGATTTGAATCGTCCCCTGCCCGGAGTTCTCCACCGGGACTACGCCAAAATCGGCGTTCCCGTTTTCGACCTCCTGAAAGACTTCCTCGATAGTGGCCAAGGGCAGACCATGCGCGGACCGTCCGAAATGCTTGAGTACCGCCTGCTGGCTGAACGTACCTTCAGGCCCTAGATAACCGATTTTCAACGGCTCCTGTTGCGCCAGGCAGGCCGACATGATTTCACGGAAAACATGCACCAGCACTTCGTCGCTCAACGGCCCTTCATTGCGATCGACCACCATCCGCAACACCTGCGCCTCGCGTTCGGGACGGTAGTAATCCACCGCTGCCGCCAACTTTCCTTTGGCTCTCCCGACCTGATGCGCGAAACGCGCGCGTTCGGCAATCAGAGCCTGTATCTGGCGATCGATCTGGTCGATCTGCTCACGCACCTCGGACAGCGCAATCGGCTTTTCGGCTGCGCGCCGATTCTTCCCGGCCGATACGGCAGGTTTGGACGCACCGTGCGATTTGGATTTTTTCTCTGCCATTGGAATGCTCTTCGCGCATGGCCGGCATCGGGCCGGAACCTACGGCTCAACCGTGGCGTTTCTGGAAGTCCTGCATGAAATCGACCAATGTGCGAACACCTTCGACCGGCATTGCGTTGTAGATCGATGCACGAATGCCGCCAAGCACGCGGTGTCCCTTCAGCGATATCAAACCGGCTTCCTTTGCCTCATCGACGAACCGTTCGTTCAACACGTCGTTCGGCAGGAAGAACGGCACATTCATCCGCGAACGCGCCGCCGGGTCGACATCATTGCAATAGAAACCGCCCGAGCCATCGATGGCCTCGTACAGCATTTTCGCCTTGATGATATTCCGGCGCGCAAATTCCTCTACCCCGCCTTCGGCCAGCATCCACTTGAATACCAGTCCCGCCAGATACCAGTTCCAACTGGGCGGCGTGTTGAGCATCGAATCATGCGTTTCGTGCAGCGCGTAATTGAAAATATCCGCACGCGGTAAACCGGTGCGTTTCAGCAGATCGCGGCGAATGATTACCACGGCAACCCCGACCGGCCCTAAATTCTTCTGTGCGCCGGCATAGATCACACCATAACGGCTGACATCCAATGGTTCCGCAGCGATGTTGGAGCTGAAATCCGCTACCAACGGCACGTCGCCCACATCCGGAGTCTCACGGAATTCGACGCCATGAATAGTCTCATTGGAAGTGAAATGGACATAGGCTGCACCCGGGGTCAGTTTCCAAGTTTCTCGGGCCGGGATATTGCGATAGCCTTCCGCCTCGCTGCTGGCGGCGACATTGAGCTTGAGCCGGGAGTCAACCTGTCTGAGCGCAGTTTTGCCCCAATGGCCGGTCACGATGTAATCGACCGTCTGTCCTTCCGAGGCGATGTTCAACGGAATCAACGCTTGCTGGCCGGTGGCGCCTCCAC
>JAITWM010000021.1 GCA_031285265.1 Lysobacteraceae bacterium | reverse complement strand
ACGGATCAACTCAAATTGTTCACGGCTAATATCGCTTGGATAGGTCGGTCTCATCCCCATAGCATCGGACATTTCCACGAGACTTTGAACAGGTTCTTAGAAGAAGCAAGCCGGTCTGTCGCTGGAAAATAGGTCCGATGCAATATGCTCCGGCTTTCTTTCCCATTGCTCTTATGTAGCGCCTATTTGGGATTTCTGTAATGACCCACTGAAAACCTGCTCACGTGATAATTGGGGAAATGACGATGAGTATGAAGATGGAAGAAGAGGTCAAACGGTGGACTGTCCGGCGCAAGAGTGCTCTAGTGCTGGGCCTGCTTCAAGGCGAGAGGGTTCTATCCCCTGAAACGGACACTTCGGTTAAGCCCCATGATGGGGTAGGAGGAGTGTCATGGCACAGCGAAGAAAGTACAGCGAAGAGTTCAAGCGTGAGGCGGTTGGCCTGACGCGGGTAAGATGGTGCGAAAGGTGGGACTCGAACCCACACGGGGATACCCGCTGGAACCTAAATCCAGTGCGTCTACCAATTCCGCCACTTTCGCTTAGGTCGCCATTCTACCCGTGATGGGGGGCTTTCTGTCACTCTTCAAGGCTGCTTCTTCCGAGGTATATCTCTATTGGATGATACTGATAGAGCTTGCTTATACATCTGGTTTGGTACGGAACAGAAATGGAATGCCGTGATGACGTTGTTTTTAGTGTCGGAGTGATTGTCTTTAAGAGTGCGATATTGGTGTGTTGACGGGAAATATCAGCATTTTCAATGATTTTCCGGTATCTGGCTTTTCTCTTCGTTTTTAGGTTGTCAACCGGTATTACATCAAGGAGAGAGAATAGTGTGGCAAGCAGAGGCCGTCTGGCTGGATTCGTCATTGGCCTGAGAGCAATGCCGTGGCGGAAGTATCTTCAAGACGTTGAATCGTCAGGCTGTACCGGTTGCTTCTTCATCTGAGTTTTCAGGTGATCAACTCAATGCAGATAGTGTTCCACAGCTTCGGCCATCGCCCGTTTGGCAAAGAGAAAATGCCATTGAGATCCTCCCAGTTGCCGCCATAGGACTGCAGAGCGTATCGCGGCCAGCATGATGGCACGTACCTCGGACGCGACATCGGCCTGGCTGAGGTAGTGTGGATTACCCATAATCATGATGCGTGGCTGCATATGGCTGATGGTGTCGGCGTATAGTTTTCCCAGTGCCGAGAATACCTCCGGATGTGTGCTGCCCAATGTCTGCATCAGTGGTGTGATGGCGACGATACCATCGGATACGGCGTCAATCACGTCCTGATTGACGACGAAACGCCGCTCCAATTGCATCACATCGACTGCCAGTTTACGTAAGGCGCCGTCTTCAAGCCGTTGATTGAAGTAATCGTTCAACACCCGTAATCCCGAATCCAGATTTTTGACTTCACCACCGTATACGGCGATGGTTGAGGGGGCGTCGATGCGAAACACGCTATCAAGAACTACTTGAGCGACGGCGGAATTGGACTGTCCGGTTTCGGCAGTGCGACGCACTTGTTGTAACGCTTGCGCCATACCGGCTAAGGCGAGGATACGTTCATCGAAAGAAGCAGTCATGGTCGTCATTCTACCCGGCAGGAGGAGGGCACCATCAAACGGTCGTTTCTTGGTGCGGTGGAAATGGTGCGTTGGTTGCTGCAATGACTGCACCGCCGAGACAAATATCATCAAGATACAACACCAGAGACTGTCCCGGAGTGGCGGCACGCTGCGGTCGAGCAAAGTGCACGCTGAGCGTACCGTTTTCGTGAAACCGCACGGTACATGGCTCGTCGGATTGACGATAGCGGATTTGTGCGGTGCAGTCGAACCGGCTTGCCGGAGGCGTGCCGTCGATCCAGTGCGCGATTTCGGTTTCTATGCGAGTGGACATCAACCAGGGGCTTTCGCGATTTTGATCGACATATAAGATGTTGTTCTCGACATCCTTGGCGGTGACGTACCAGGGGGCTTGTTCGCGGCCGCGAACGCCGCCGATGTTGAGTCCCTCGCGCTGCCCGAGGGTGAAATAAAACACACCGGGATGTTGTCCGATACATTGATTGTCTGGTGTATGAATTTCGCCGGCCCTGGCGGGAAGGTATTGGCTGAGAAATTGCCGGAAATTCCGTTCGCCAATGAAACAAATGCCAGTGGAATCTTTTTTGGCATGTGTCGGCAGTTTGGCTTCGCGAGCGATGTGCCGCACTTGCTCTTTGGGTAAATTCCCGATAGGAAACAAGGTGGCGGCCAACTGTCGCTGGCTCAGCTGATGTAAGAAGTAACTTTGATCTTTGTTGCGATCCGCGCCTCGTAACAGCTTCCAACGGTCGTTGCGCCGTTCAATACGCGCGTAATGGCCGGTGGCGATACGCTCGGCTCCCAAGGCGTGCGCCGCTTCCAGAAAGTGTTTGAATTTGACTTCACGGTTGCACAGCACGTCAGGGTTCGGAGTACGTCCGGCGGCATATTCCTCCAGGAAATGTTCGAATACGCCTTGCCAGTATTCTTGGGAAAAATTGCGGAAATGGAACGGGATTCCGAGTATTCCGCAGACCGCCACGGCATCGCGGCGGTCCTCTTCGGCGCGGCACTCGCCGCTACCGTCATCGTCCCAGTTCTGCATGAACAGACCGGCGATGGGATCTCCAGTTTGTGCCAGACACCAGGCTGCTACTGAAGAGTCGACTCCGCCCGATACGCCAACGACGATTGCAGGTGCGCTCATGAGCGGTAATGCAACATGTCGAGAGGTTGCCGGATTCCGATCAGATAGTCGGCGACTGCTCGCCATACTTCACGGCTGCGGTGGCGGGCGGATGTGGCTTGCAGCTCCGTCGGAGTCATCCACAACGTGCGCACGATGCCTTGATCCAATGCTCGAGTCGGGTCGTGTGACAGCGGTTCGGCGGCGAAAGCAAAACGGATGAAATTCGATTGATCGTCATCTTTCCATTGATAGATACCGATCAAGTCGGTTGGTCGTATTGTCCAGCCGCTTTCTTCAAGCGTTTCGCGCACGACGGCTTCGATGAGACTCTCGCCGGGCTCCAAGTGACCTGCCGGTTGATTCAATACCAGATTTCCTTCAATTGATTCCTCGATCAGCAATAGTCGACCTTGATCCATCACGACAGCGGCGACGGTCACATGAGGGTACCAGTTACGGCAGGATGCGTTCATCAAATATGGACACCATCAAAAAACTATTCGTGTAAAAGGTTGTCAGTACAGGATAACGACGATCACCTGCCGGATGTCTATGAAGTCGGCGGCGAATGTTTGTGTCAGAGATTGGCGATCCAACGATGGCAACCATCAACATCATGGGATAGTCCGTTTGGATCATCGATAGGGGCGACCGCTATTTTCAGGTAAGCGGTTCTTCATGTTCAACCGTATAATCTGCCGATGTCCAACCAGCATCAAAATGAATTCGAACAAGAGCATGGCGTAGCGCTGAAACCGGGCAAGCCCGAGGTTTCCCCTCCGCCGCTATACCGCGTCCTGCTGCTCAATGACGACTATACGCCGATGGATTTCGTCGTCATGGTGTTACAGCAATTTTTCTGTCTGGATCTTGAAAAGGCGACGCAGATCATGCTGCACGTGCATACACGTGGCCGCGGCATCTGTGGAGTCTACACTCGGGAAATAGCGGAATCCAAAGTGTCACAAGTCAATGAATATGCCAGGATGAATCAGCATCCGTTGCTTTGCACGATGGAAAAAGCCTGATATACGGTATTGAGGGTGGGGGATGACAACGGGGGCTGAATGCATCCAGTTGTTCCGGTCATGGAATTTCTTTGGTATGCCCGCATATTGCAAGTGATGTGTGTCTGGAGTTAACCATGTTCAGTAAAGATCTCGAACAAACCATCGGCCAATGCTACAAGCGTGCACGTGAAGCGCGTCATGAATTCATGACGGTCGAGCATCTGTTGCTGGCATTGCTGGACAGCCCTTCGGCGCAGGTGGTATTGAAAGCATGCAATGCCGACTTCGGCAAGTTGCGCAGCGATCTCGAACAGGCGATCGAGGTTTCGGTATCGCGCTTGGCGGAAGACGATGGCCGTGATACGCAACCGACGCTCGGGTTTCAGCGGGTACTGCAGAGAGCGGTCTATCACGTACAGTCATCGGGCAGGAAGGAAGTCACTGGCGCCAATGTGCTGGTGGCGATCTTTGGTGAAAAGGATTCACATGCGGTTTATTTTTTGAATCAACAAGACATTACCCGGCTGGACGTCGTCAATTATTTGTCGCATGGCATTGCCAAATTAAGTGACGAGCAGGAGTCTTCCGCAGCTGCCGATAGCAGCGAAGGTAAACCGGCGGATGGCGAAGGTAAAAGCGATCCGTTGGCGGAATTTACCAGCAATCTCAACGAAATGGCGCGAAACGGGAAGATCGATCCATTGGTGGGACGTGGTGAGGAGATCGAGCGCACCATCCAGGTTCTGTGCCGTCGTCGCAAGAACAACCCGCTCTATGTCGGTGAGGCGGGTGTCGGAAAGACCGCGATCGCGGAAGGACTGGCACGCCGTATCGTCGAGAACGATGTTCCCGAAGTTCTGGCCAGTGCGACGATTTACGCATTGGATCTCGGGGCGCTGGTTGCCGGCACCAAATACCGTGGCGATTTCGAAAAACGCCTGAAAGGCGTGTTGTCCGCGATGAAAAAGATCCCGCATGCGATTTTGTTCATCGATGAAATCCATACCATCATCGGTGCCGGTTCCACTAGCGGCGGTACGATGGATGCCAGCAATTTGATCAAGCCGGCCCTGACCTCCGGTGAGTTGCGCTGCATTGGCTCCACGACATTCCAGGAATACCGTGGGATATTCGAGAAGGATCGGGCCTTGGCGCGCCGCTTCCAGAAAATCGATATCGTCGAGCCTTCGGTGGGAGAGACTTATCAGATCCTGCAGGGGCTCAAGCCGAAATATGAAGAGCATCACGGCGTCGCTTATGCTAACGAAGCATTGCAGGCAGCAGTGGACCTTTCGGTCAAACACATCAACGACCGGTTACTGCCAGACAAGGCGATCGATGTCATCGATGAGGCCGGCGCCAGACAGCGGTTGTTGCCCGAAAATCAGCGTAAGGTATTGATCGACACTGAAGAGATCGAAATGATCATCGCCAAGATGGCGAGGATTCCGGCCAAGCAGGTCAATGCAACGGACAAGGACGTTCTGCGGCATCTCGAACGCAATTTGAAGATGGTGATCTTCGGTCAGGATCAAGCGATCGAAACGTTGGCATCATCGATCAAGTTGGCACGCTCGGGACTGGGCAATCCGGAAAAGCCGATCGGCAATTTCTTGTTTGCCGGACCTACCGGAGTCGGTAAGACGGAAGTGACCCGGCAATTGGCGATGCAATTGGGGATTGAGTTGGTTCGGTTCGATATGAGCGAGTACATGGAACCGCATTCGGTCAGCCGGCTGATCGGCGCGCCGCCGGGCTATGTCGGATTCGATCAAGGCGGATTGCTGACCGAGAAGATCGTGAAGACGCCGCACTGCGTATTACTGTTGGATGAAATCGAGAAGGCGCATCCGGATATTTTTAATATCCTGTTGCAGGTGATGGACCGTGGCGTACTGACCGACACCAATGGGCGCGAAGCCAATTTCAAGAATGTAATCCTAGTCATGACAACCAATGCCGGCGCTAGCCAGGCATCGCGGCGTTCGATCGGATTTACGTTGCAGGATCATTCCACCGATGCGATGGAGGTTGTTCGTCGCAGCTTCAGCCCTGAGTTTCGCAATCGTCTGGATGCGGTGGTGCAGTTCCAAGGGTTAGGCATGGATCATATCCTGCGTGTGGTCGATAAGTTCTTGATCGAGCTTGAAGCGTTGCTTCAAGAGAAACAAGTCAGCCTTTCGGTGACACCGCAGGCGCGTGACTGGATGGCACGGAATGGATTCGATCCACAGATGGGAGCCCGGCCGATGGCGCGGTTGATTCAGGACAGGATCAAGCGTCCACTTGCCGATGAGTTGCTGTTCGGCACACTGGTCGGAGGGGGGAAAGTCAAAGTGGATGTCCGGGATGACGAGTTGAGCGTAGATGCGCAACCGGAACCGGAGAGACTGTTGCCGGCAACGATAGAGTGACTGGCTGGCTTTAGAGCGGAAAAAATAAGCAATGAAAACGTGGGCGAGGACGGAAGTCTTCGCCCACTGTTCTTAAGCGGCACTTGCCAATGCGATGGATAGCGGTTTTGGTGGAAACGGTTGGAAAGGCGGCCGCCTTCGACAGGTCGAAATGATCGTGCATTGGTTGCGAGGGTATGAAAACGAACAAGGCTAAAGGATTTCGAACTTCAGCCTTGTTCGTGCGGTAGCAAACGGTTTACGGAGATTCGTTTTTGTTCGATATCATCAGAGTGTAACGCCCGGATTCGTTTGACTCATAAGCTTTGGCATGTAACTGATAGCGGCCAGGTTCCAAAGGTAACGAGAGCCTGGAGTTGGTGCCGCTGCCGC
>JAITWM010000013.1 GCA_031285265.1 Lysobacteraceae bacterium | reverse complement strand
GATCGAAATTGCTGACGGCAAGGCCACGGTCACGCGCGAAGTTGACGCTGGGCTGGAGACGCTGGAAGTGGATCTGCCAGCGGTGGTCACCGCTGATTTGCGCTTGAACGAGCCGCGCTTCATCAAGCTGCCGGATATCATGAAAGCCAAGAGCAAGCCGTTGGAAACGGTGCAATTGGCTGATCTGGGCGTGGCGTCGGGCGATCTGCTCAAGATCACCCGGTACACGCCTCCCGCCAAGCGCAGCAAAGGCATCATCGTCAAAGACACTGCCGAACTGATCGATGCACTCAAGCAGAGGGGAGTGTTGTAATGAGCAAGGTTCTGATCGTCGCCGAACATTTGGACGGCAAACTCAATGCATCGACCGCGAAGACCGTCAGCGCCGCTCAGGCGTTGCAGCCGGACGGCATCGACCTCGTCGTGTTGGCGGCCGACCCGGCCGCGGTAGCTGCCGAGGCTGCGCAGATCGCGGGTATCGGGAAGGTATTGGCCGTCGCCAATCCGGCCAATGTGAATGCGCTCGCGCAAGTGCTGGGTCCGCAGATCGCCCGATTGGCCGCCGGTTACACGCATGTATTCGGACCTTCCACGACGTTCGGCAAGGATGTGATGCCGGTCGTGGCGGCATTGCTGGGCGTGGCCCAGGTTTCCGATGTGATGGCCATCGACGGGCCGCATACTTTTCAACGTCCGATCTATGCGGGCAGCGTCGTCATTACTGTGGAAGCGCCGGCCGACAAGACTGTCGTCGCCACGGTACGCACCGCTTCCTGGCCCGAAGCGGCCAAAGGCGGCGGCGCCGCGATCGAGACGGTCGTCGTCGAGGCGGCGTTGCCGACGCATACTCGATATGTCGGTCTGACTTCCGGCCAGTCCGATCGTCCCGACTTGCAAAGTGCCAAGCGCGTCGTCTCCGGTGGCCGCGGCGTTGGTTCGGCCGAGAATTTCAAGGTCGTCTATAGTCTGGCAGACAAGCTCGGCGCGGCGGTAGGCGCTTCGCGCGCGGCCGTGGATGCGGGCTACGTTCCCAGCGATTTGCAGGTAGGTCAGACCGGCAAGATCATTGCGCCGGACTTGTACATCGCCGCCGGCATCTCCGGCGCCATTCAGCATCTGACAGGCATCAAGGATGCAGGCACCATCGTAGCAATCAACAAGGACGCCGAAGCACCGATCTTCGAAGTGGCCGATATCGGCCTGGTCGACGATCTGTTCAAGGTGTTGCCGGAAATCGAGTCAGCTCTCGGCTGATCGATTTACCGCGGCTTCGCTTGTTTTCATTCACTCGTTTCATTCATGCGAGGAAATGCAGATGGATTTACGTTGTTTCAAAGCTTATGACATACGTGGCCGCATTCCAGATGAGTTGAACGAGGATCTGGCCAACCGAGTCGGCCGGGCTGCTGCGGAAATTCTCGATCCCGGACCGGTCGTGCTGGGTCGCGATGTGCGGCTCAGCAGCCCGGCTTTGCAGAAGGCGCTGGCTGACGGCCTCAATGCGGCTGGTCGCGATGTGATCGATATCGGCCTTTGCGGTACCGAAGAAGTCTATTTTCAGACGTTCCATTTGCAGGCGGCCGGTGGCGTCATGGTGACCGCCAGTCACAATCCCATGGATTACAACGGATTGAAGCTGGTCCGTCAGGAAGCCAGGCCGATCAGTGCCGATACGGGGCTGTTCGTGATCCGTGACATGGTGGCGGCCAATCGGTTCCAGGACGCTTCCGTACGCGGTCGAGTTCGCGAACATCTGGACAAATCCGCCTATATCGAGCACCTGCTCGGGTATGTGGACCTTGATCGGCTCAAACCGTTGAAGATCGTGACCAACCCCGGCAACGGCGGAGCCGGTCTGATCATCGACAAGTTGGCGCCGCATCTTCCGTTCGAGTTCTTCCGTATTCAACATCAACCGGATGGCAGCTTCCCCAACGGTATTCCGAACCCGCTATTGCCGGAAAACCGCAGCGCTACCGCCAATGCGGTTGCCGAACACGGCGCCGATCTTGGAATTGCCTGGGATGGCGATTTCGATCGATGCTTCTTTTTCGACAGCCACGGCCATTTCATCGAGGGCTACTATCTGGTCGGCCTGCTTGCCAAGGCATTACTGGGACGGAATCCGGGCGGCAAGATCATCCACGACCCGCGCTTGGTGTGGAATACCGTCGAAATGGTCCAGGCCGCTGGCGGCATCCCGATCGAAAGCAAAGCGGGACATGCCTTCATCAAGGAGAGGATGCGTGCCGAAAACGCCATCTATGGCGGCGAGATGAGTGCGCATCATTATTTCCGCGATTTTTCCTATTGCGATTCCGGAATGATTCCGTGGTTGCTGATGGCTGGTTTGATCTCCAATACGGGTCTGTCGCTGGCGGATATGGTCGAAGATCGTATTCGCGCGTTTCCGTGCAGTGGGGAGATCAATTTCAAAGTCGGTGACGCCGATGCCGCCATAGAACGAGTTTTGGCGCATTTCGCGATGTTTTTCCCGAAAATGGACCATACCGATGGCGTCAGCGCCGATTTTGGCGATTGGCGGTTCAATTTGCGCAGTTCCAATACCGAGCCGTTGCTGAGATTGAATGTGGAAGCGCGCGCCGATATCGCATTGATGCAGGCGCGTACCGACGAAATCGCTGAGCTGCTCAATTCCTGATCCGGAGATTCGGTTTCTTATGAACGACCTTCTTCCCGTCATTTTGTCTGGCGGTTCCGGCACGCGCTTGTGGCCATTGTCGCGTGAGGCCTATCCGAAACAGTTCCTGCCATTGGTCGGCGACGATACGATGCTGCAGGCGACATGGCGCCGGGTCGTGCCTTTGAATGCGCGCAAACCTATCGTCGTCGTCAACCAGGAACATCGTTTCATCGTGGCCGAGCAACTGCGTGAAATCGGGGTGGAGCCGGCGGCGGTGATTCTGGAGCCGGTCGGCCGCAATACCGCGCCTGCCATCGCGCTGGCCGCGCTGCAGGCAACGTGCAATGGCGACGATCCTTTTCTGCTCGTGCTGCCGTCGGATCATGTCATTCGCGATGAAAAGGCGTTTCAAACGGCGGTCATCGAAGCGGCCAAAGTGGCGGAAACGGGTAAATTGGTGACGTTCGGCGTCGTCCCGACCGGTCCCGAGACCGGGTATGGATATATCAAGGCGGTATCCCGCCAAGGGACATCGGAAGTCGAACGCTTCGTCGAAAAGCCTGATCTGAAAACGGCGGAACAGTATGTCGCTTCGGGCGGCTATTACTGGAATAGCGGCATGTTTCTGTTCAAGGCATCGCGGTATCTGGAAGAATTGGAACGGTATCAGCCGGTCATTCTCGAATCGTGCCGCAAGGCGCTGGAACTGTCCGTTCGTGACTATGATTTCATTCGAATCGATACCGAAAGTTTTGGCGCCTGCCCATCCGATTCGATCGATTACGCGGTCATGGAGAAAACCGACAGTGCGGCCGTGGTCCCGCTGAATGCCGGCTGGAGCGATGTCGGCTCCTGGTCGGCATTGTGGGAAGTCTCGTCGCAGGACAATGCCGGCAATGCCTGTCATGGTGATGTGGTCAGTCTCGATTGCCGCAATACCTACGCCTATGGTCAGCGGCTGATTGCCATGATCGGCCTGGAGAATATGGTCGTGGTGGAAACCGACGATGCGATTCTGGTCGGTCATCGCGATCGTATCCAAGAGGTCAAGGACATCGTTGCTACGGTGAAGCGCGAAGGACGTACCCAGGCAACATGGCATCGCAAGGTTTACAGGCCATGGGGCGCCTACGATTCGATCGACCAGGGAGATCGCTTCCAGGTCAAGCGTATTACGGTGAAACCCGGCGCTACTTTGAGCCTGCAAATGCATCATCATCGCGCCGAGCATTGGGTGGTCGTCCGCGGCACGGCCCGAGTGACGCGCGGGGAGGAAGAA
>JAITWM010000003.1 GCA_031285265.1 Lysobacteraceae bacterium | reverse complement strand
CTTCGTCGGTTCTCCGAAATGCGGGTGCGGGTCGTGCATCAACGCTGGCGATGACGGAACGGGAGCCATCGTGCAGGCGATATCCGTCGAGAAATCTTTTGGTTGGTCAAATCGATGCGGGAAAAACACACACACAAGAAGCTCCGGGCGGCCTCGATGATTCCATACGGGGCTGCGGAATGCTCATTCCACAAAGTATTCCGCAACGTCGCTTCGACCCGCCCCATCGCGTCCGGCCAACGACCTAGGCGACAATGGCACTCGTCATAAGGACCGGAGCCGGAACCACATGAGCAACGCCAGCGTCTCCGCACGCGAATTGTTCGACTATCTGCAGGAAAAACTGTCCTTCCGCTGGCTGGCGGGCCAGAAGGGTGGGAAACGGGAAGTGGACGCTGGCGAAAACCACGCGCGGCGGCCATCGTTGGCGGGTTACTTGAACGTCATCTATCCCAACAAGGTGCAGATACTGGGTACCGAAGAACTGGCTTGGCTGGATTCTCTGGACTCGCGCCCGCGCTGGGGAACCATCGAGAAAATCATCCAGGCCCGGCCTTTGGCGCTGATCATCACCAAGAATCAAGATTGTCCAGAAGACTTGCGCGATGCGGCCGACGAAAGCGATACGCCATTATGGGTTTCGTCGAAGCGGGGCCACGAACTGCTCAATCTCGTTTCCTACCATCTGGCGTTGACCCTGGCACCGCGTGTGACATTACACGGGGTATTTATGGAACTGTATTCCATCGGCGTCCTGATCACCGGTGAAGCCGGCTCAGGAAAAAGCGAGCTGGCGCTGGAACTGCTCAGTCGCGGCCACCGCCTGGTTGCCGATGATGCTCCTGAATTCACCCAGGTCGCTCCCGATGTCTTGGATGGTTCCTGTCCGGAACTGCTGCAGGATCTACTCGAAGTTCGCGGACTGGGCGTATTGAACATCCGCGAAATGTTCGGAGATACCGCTGTCAAACGCAGTAAATATCTCCGTTTGATCGTGCATCTGACCAAACCGATGAACGAACCCAATCCGCATGGATACGAGCGACTGATCGGCGATAGCGGCACCCGCACGGTACTGGACCTGGAGGTGCCATTGATTACGCTGCCGGTGATGCCCGGCCGCAACCTGGCGGTACTGACGGAAGCCGCCACCCGGCTGCACATCCTGCGTACCAAGGGCATCGATCCAGCGGCGATGTTCATCGCCCGCCACAGCAATCTGTTACAGCGTCGCGGCTCATGAATACTACTGCCCCCAGCCTGGTCATCGTCAGCGGTTTGTCCGGCTCCGGAAAATCGATCGCACTCAAGACTTTCGAGGATCTGGATTACTACTGCGTCGATAACCTCCCCGTGGAATTTCTGCCGGACTTCGTTCGCGGCCTGATCCGCGACGACCGCCTTTCAGAGAAATTGGCAGTTGGCATCGATGCACGTAATCGTTACAGCGACCTTTCCAGACTGGACGAATGGCGCGCTGCCGTGGTCGCATTGGGTGTGGATGCCAAACTGTTGTACTTTGAAGCCGACGACGACACGCTGCTGCGGCGTTTCGCCGACACCCGGCGGCGGCATCCGTTGACCCGCCTTCGGCTATCGCTGCCGGAAGCGATCGCATACGAGCGCCAACTGACCCACTCGTTGCGCGACACTGCCGATGCAGTGATCGATACCAGTGCCATGAACGTCCATCAGTTACGGCGCAGAATCGTCACGGAATTCGCCTTCAGCCAAGACAAAACGTTATCGCTGCTATTCGAATCCTTCGCTTATCGCAACGGTGTACCGACAGACGCCGACTTCGTATTCGATGCCCGAGTCCTGCCCAACCCGCATTGGAATTCGGAATTGAGACCGCTTACCGGTCGCGACAGCGGTGTACGCGAATACCTAGACGCGCAGCCCGATGTCATTCGATACGTCGCTCAAGTCTCCGAGTTTCTGGATACCTGGGTGCCGCGTTTGCGTGGCGATACCCGCAGCTATGTCACGGTCGCTTTCGGTTGTACCGGCGGCAAGCACCGCTCCGTCTATCTGGCCGAATGCCTGGCCGCGCATGCCCGTACCCAGGGATGGCCCGAAGTCGCTACTTTCCATCGTGAATTGCGGTGAGCCGAGACATCCATCCTCTGCGCGACTTTAGCCCCGATCAGCACGACCGTACCCGCCCGAATCGTCTTCAAAAAATTCCCGGGTCATCATCCTGCCTTTCCCGGCACTCACCTCGCCGCAGGCTGCGACGCATCGTTTCAACGGTAGCCGCCGTTCCGGATCACATAAAGACCATCCATCCGCGTAACGGTTGTCGTCTCGATCTTTTCCATCGATACACTCGGCACTGAATCGCTCCGCTCCTTTGCACCGATCAGCGCCCGTATTCGACAGACTTTGTTCATCTTGTCCATCCACCTTACCTGCCTTCCTACAGAAAATACCGCTATCCCGGCACCACCACATCCTGTTAATGTCTCCTCCATGGCATGTGGCGTCCTTCTTATCACTCATCCTGGCATCGGCAACGCCTTATTGTCGGTGGCATCGCAGTTGTTGCGTCAGCTCCCGCTGAAAGCAGAAGCATTCGAAGTTCCGTTCAATGCCAATGTCGAGGCTCTGCTGCCGCAAGCCTCCGCTGCGATGCGGCGCGTGGACGATGGCGAAGGAGTATTGGTGCTGACCGATCTGTACGGCGCGACGCCCAGCAACCTGGCCGGACAACTCGCGCGTTTAGGGACGCCAGTCCGGCGGGTAGCGGCATTGAGCCTGCCGATGCTGATGCGTGTTTTGAATTACCCTGAGAAGAGTCTGGAAGAATTACCCGCAACCGCCGCCGCCGGCGCACGTAACGGAGCAATTATCGACGATGCTTGAACGCGAACTGATCGTACCCAACTTGCTGGGACTGCATGCACGCGCCACTGCCAAACTGGTACAGGCGTTGACACCATTCCGCAGCAACGCAACTTTGTCGGCCAAAGGAAGGGAGGTCAACGCCAAAAGCATCATGGGCGTCATGCTCCTGGCTGCCGGCCAAGGCACGCCCATCACGATCCGCGTCGATGGCGAAGACGAGTCCGAAGCGATGCAGGCCATCATGGAATTGTTCGAACGAAAATTCGACGAGAAAGACTGAATGATCCGGCGTTGCGAATCGCCTCGGGTCACCCTCATCGCTCCTGCGTCACCGCCGCTGTTCCTTCCGCACCGCCTGAAGTCCGCCGCATGAGGTTCGAACTCCCAGGTCAGGCCGCTTCCCGCGGGCAAGCACTGGGCCGCGCCCGGGTTCGCATGCCACATGTCCTGAAAGTGGAGAAAAACCGGATTCCTGCCGATGCAGTGACCGCCGAGCTGCAACGGCTGCACACCGCACTGGCGGCGACGCGCGAAGAAATGAGCAATCTGCGCAAACGCCTGCAAGGCGCGCTGGCCGAGGAAGCCGGCGAATTTATCGAACTGCATGCATTGCTGCTGGACGACCCCGAACTGCTGCGTAGCTTGGATACCTCGATTCGGGAAGAACTCTACACCGCCGATTATGCATTACGACTGCAGCGCGACCGTCTGACCGGCATCTTCGAGCGAATGGAAGATGCCTACCTCAAAAGCCGTCTGGACGATCTGGACTACGCCATTGGCCGGATCCACGCACACTTGCACAAACACGCCACTGAGACATTGAGCACGACCGGCGATATTCTCGTCAGCGACAATGTTGCCTCCGCCGAATTGGCGCAATTGATGGCTCAGGGCGTCATTGCCGTCATCACGGCATCAGGCAGTCTGTTGTCGCACAGCGCGATCCTCGCCCGCAGTCTGCATCTGCCGCTGCTGATCGGTACAACCGGTGCCATTCAACGGATCCATGACGGCGATGTACTGATCGTCGATGCGGATAACGGTCTGGCCATCATCAATCCCGATGCCAGCGACCTGCGTAGACACCGTGCCAAACTAAAGGAAAGCGCTCGGGCTCGCCGCGATCTGGAACGCTTGCGTGACAAACCCAGCCGTACCCGCGATGGAACCGATATCACGCTGTACGCCAACGCCGAAAGCGATGAAGACATAGCGCGTGCGCATGCATTGGGCGCGGCCGGCATCGGCTTGTACCGAACCGAATTTCTGTTCTTGCAAGGCGACGAGTTACCCGACGAAGAGGAGCAGTACCAACGTTACCGCAACATAGTGCTGAGCATGAATGGCCGTCCAGCCACGATCCGCACGCTCGATATGGGCGCCGACAAACTTCACCGCAACGGACCAAATCCGGGAAACGAGAAAAATCCCGCGTTGGGCGTGCGGGGGATCCGCCTGTCGATGGCACACCCAAAAATCTTCGATACACAACTACGCGCCATTATTCGCGCTTCCGGCTACGGCCCGGTACGGGTCCTGCTGCCGATGATCAGTCGTCGAGAGGAGCTGGTCAGCGCACGGAAGCGATTACGGAAAATCACCGAACAACTCCGCGCCGAAGGCCATGCCGTTCAAGACCGCTTGCCACTGGGAACCATGATCGAAGTGCCCGCCGCCGCCATTGCAGTGCATGGTCTGGCCGACATAGCCGACTTCATGTCGATCGGCACCAACGATCTGATCCAATATTTGCTTGCCACCGATCGCTGCAATGAGGCACTGAACAAGTGGCACTCCCCATTGCATCCGGGCGTGTTGCAGTTATTGCGGCATGTCATCACCGTGGGGAAGGCTCATGCCAAACCCGTCGCTGTTTGCGGCGAAATTGCTGGCGATCCGGCGCTGACACGATTATTGCTGGCGCTCGGCCTGACGGAGTTCAGTCTGCATCCGGGCAATATGCTGGAGGTGCGCAAGATCATTCGCGATACGGATCTGAACGCATTGAGCGCCACTACCGAAAAACTGTTGTTTGCCAAGGACCGCGCCGGAATACAACGCTGGCTCACGGCCATCAACGGCTGACACGCTTTTTCCCGGACTCTCCTATTGCTGTTTCCCGGCTACACGAAATCCACGTGAAGAGCGATAATTTTCCGATGAGTATCTGACACGACGCACCGGTCCGTTCGGCGCGGCCCTTTTCACCTTTTCCCGGAGCCGCGCATGGCCGAAATCACACGCTATGATAGGACCGCGCGCCAATTGCGCCTGCTATCGGACGCGCTCGACAGCGGCCGGCTGGGGCCGGTACGGCGCATGGTCAACACCTTGGCGCCGGCGGAGATCGGCAATCTGCTCGAATCGCTGCCTCCGGGGAAACGTGAAGTCGTCTGGGGACTCGTCGATCCCGAAGACGATGGCGAAGTGCTGCTGCATGTCGGCGACGAAGTGCGGGAAAGCCTGCTTGCCGACATGGATACCGACGAGATCGTCGCCGCGGTCGAGGACCTGGACATCGACGATCTGGCCGACTTGGTCGAAGACCTGCCCGACACCGTCATCGACGAAGTCCTCAAATCGATGGACCGCGAAAACCGCGAACGGCTCGAACAAGTGTTGTCCTACGCGGAAGACAGCGCCGGACGCCTGATGAATCCGGACGTAGTGACCGTTCGCGCCGATGTCAACATCGATGTGGTGCTGCGCTACCTGCGCCTGCGCGGAGAACTGCCCGAACACACCGACCATCTGTACGTCGTCAACCGCCGCCACCAGTATTTCGGCCGCGTTTCTCTGGCATCGCTGGTCACTCACGAGCCATCGACGCCGATCAATCGCCTGGTCGACAACGAGCAACCGGCACTCGATGTGAATGAATCGACACGCGAAGTCGCGCGCCAGTTCTCCGACCATGACTGGATCAGCGCTCCTGTGGTCGACGATAACAATACGCTGCTGGGCCGCATCACCATCGACGACGTGGTCGACATCATTCGCGAAACGGCCGAACATCAGGCTCTGAGCGCGGCCGGCCTGAATGAAGAAGAGGATCTGTTCTCGCCGGTCAAACGCGCCGTGCGCGGCCGCGTGGTCTGGTTGGGAATCAATCTGTTCACCGCATTCATGGCGGCGACGGTCATCGGTCAATTCGAAAATACCCTGGAAAAAATCGTAGCGCTGGCCATCCTGATGCCGATCGTCGCCGGCATCGGCGGCAACGCCGCCGTCCAAGTGCTGACCCTGATGGTGCGCGGTCTGGCACTCGGCCAAGTCGGCTCCAGCAACGCAAGAATTCTTCTATGGAAAGAAATCCGCGTTGCTTTGATCAATGGCGTGCTGATCGGCGGCATCGTCGGAGTCATCGCACTCGTCTGGTTTCACGATTGGCTGCTGTCGCTAGTGATCGCATGCGCATTGATCATCAACTTCTGCGCAGCCGCCTCTTCCGGGGTATTGCTACCCCTGTTGCTCAAGCGCATGAATATCGATCCTGCCGTCGCCGGCACCGTGGTCGTCACCGCCGTCACCGATATCATGGGGTTTTTCTGCTTCCTGGGCTTGGCGACCTTGATATTGATTCGTTAGACCCGGAAATACCATTAAACGCACAACCGACTTCCTCCAGTTATCGTACGGGAATGCCCGCAACCCAAATGCCTAGAATCAACGTTGGTCCTAAACGACAAACAAAGAGGGCGGCCTAGAATATTTTCTTTCCCCCACACGATCGATTCCGGCAAATGAGCGTCCCTTTTCCTCATCCATGGATGCTCACATTCCTGCGTGATAATGCCGGCACCGCTGCCCTTATCCTCATCTGATGTTTTCAGGCGAACACATCCGTGTTCCACCCTCCTATTTATCAGTATGAATAGCGGATCATTCCACTGTCTGCATGACAGCACACCGCCATATCGATATTCCAAAGCAACCGGCATTATCTCGACTCCTAGTGAGAGAATCAGATCCCTCGCCGCAAAACAATAGCAATCACAGCAGCGGCAGACTGGATCTCATCGTCTCTGAATATGGATTCGCTTTCATTACGAATCGTCGAACCCATATCTTCCCTATTATGAAACGGCTCAACTCACGCATGTTACTTATCGAAGATGATTTGCGCTCGTCACTCCACAGAACCATCGGCATCTCCCAACTACCCACCGATCTAGCGTCCTGGATCAATCGTAGTCGCTTCATCAATTTGTGGCTCGGTATACGCACAAAGCATCGGCCCGTCCAATGCCTTTCGATCTATCCTCATTGCATCCCACTCGTCACAGTACTGACAATCCTGGCACACGGGAGTATGAATACGGTGTCCGAGTACGCCGTCGTTTTACAACCATAAGAAAAATAAAGATATTCGTATAAATCCTTCATTCTTTCTACCGTAGAAATGTACGGCATTGGATCGGATCGATAATCCGGGACTTGCCGGGCGCCCGATATCTACGCATCTGACCGACGCACCTACCACATATGCGTCATATACCTCGAACCGCAAATGCTCATTTCCTGCGGGAAAGCGCTGCGTATAGCTTTGGGATTTGGAAGGAGATATATAGAAATACCCGTATCGTTCTGTCTTGCGGCGGCTGCATTCTCTCCACTCAAATTCCTTGAAGGCCAACACCATGCTGCCGACGGCGCGTGGACTCCATCATCCATTCCCCATTTTCCGAGTTAATGAAGCCATGTGGCATATGGATTTAAAGACCCGGGAAATTCATTCTCCAAATAGCCCAATAAAAATTCGATGAAAAATGACGAATTAAAGACATATCACGCTTGAATCCATCCTGGACATACATTAATATCCGCCTATCAAGGGGATTAGACAAATATATAGATTCCATGCCTGTGCATCGTTATTTTCTGACGATGTTCGGGTGCGGTATTGCTCGCCGATTACTTCGGCATTTTTCTCTCAAATTAGGATAATTGTATGAGTAATGTAACCCTCCGGGGCCTACGACGGCCTATAGGTGTTGCTATCGCCCTTTCTGCTTGTCTGGCCGTTCCAGCACTGGCCGGACAAGTCAATCTGTCGGGGATAGACGCATCTACTGAAACTCAACGATTCATCGTCAGATATCGCGACGGAAGCACTGCGCTCCAGAGTCGCGACACATTGAGTGGATCACTGAACAATGCGGCAAGAGCGGTACCACATAGAAACGGATCGGCGCTCGGCATCAATCACTTGCGCACGCTAGCCGCCGGGAGAGCGGAAGTAATCCAGACCAGCCGTCCGTTGAACCGCGCCGACAGCGAAACGCTGATGCGCCAACTCGCCGCCGATCCGAACGTCGAGTATGTGGAAATCGATGCGATCATGAAGCCGACGCTGGTCCCTAACGATCCGTCGCTTTCCTCGCAATGGGCGCTCGGCACCTCCAACGCCAGCATCAACGTGCGACCGGCCTGGGACAAGGCCACCGGCAACGGCGTCGTGGTCGCGGTTCTCGACACCGGCACGACCGTCCATCCGGACTTGAGTCCAAACTATCTCCCCGGCTACGACTTCATCAGCGATCCCACGGTGGCGCGCGATGGCAATGGACGTGACAGCGATCCTTCCGATCCGGGAGACAAAACCTCCGGTACTTCCAGTTGGCATGGCACCCATGTCGCCGGCACGATCGGGGCGCTCACCAACAACGGGGTCGGCGTCGCCGGCGTCGCCTATGGAGCGAAAATCCTGCCCGTCCGCGTCCTGGGCGTCGGCGGCGGCTACACTTCCGATATTGCCGATGCCATCGTCTGGGCATCCGGCGGTACCGTCAGCGGCGTTCCGGCCAACCCGTATCCAGCGGAAGTCATCAATATGTCGCTGGGCGGCAGCGGCACTTGCTCGACCACCTATCAAAACGCCATCAACAGCGCGGTAGCGCGCGGCACCACCGTCGTGGTGGCGGCAGGCAACAGCAACACCAATGTCTCCAATGCTCAGCCAGCCAACTGCGCCAATGTCATTGCAGTTGCGGCGACGACGTCGGCAGGCGCTCGATCCAGTTTCTCCAACTATGGCACGGGCATCACCATTTCAGCCCCGGGCAGCAACATCCTATCGACGCTGAATTCCGGCACCACGTCGCCCGGCAATCCGAGTTATGCCTACTACGATGGCACTTCAATGGCGGCACCGCATGTGGCCGGCGTCGTGGCGCTGATGCAATCGGTCGCCAGTACCCCACTGACTCCCGCACAAGTCACCACCATACTGAAGAACACGGCACGTCCTCTGCCGGGCGCTTGCAGTGGCGGATGCGGGGCCGGCATCGTCAACGCCGAAGCAGCAGTGAACGCGGTGTTGGCATCCAGTCCACAGCCAGTGACAGTGCTGCAAAACGGCGTGCCGGTCACCGGGCTTTCCGGCGCTATCAACTCCGAACGATATTTCACCATCACCGTACCGGCCAATTCGAGCAATCTGGTCATCACCAAGGCCGCCGGAGGAACCGGCGATGCCGATCTATATGTCAGATTCGGCAGCCAGCCCACCACCAGCGCATACGATTGCCGGCCTTATGTGAGGGGCACCGGCGTAGAAACCTGCACGTTCGCCACACCGCAGGCAGGCACCTACCACGTCATGCTGCGGGGTTACGCGGCATTCACCGGCGTCACTCTGACCGGTAGCTATCAGGCAGGTAGCACAGTACGGGCTCTACAAAACGGCGTACCGGTCACCGGGCTTTCCGGCGCTACCAACTCCGAACAATATTTCACCATCAGCGTACCGGCCAATTCGCGTAACCTGGTCATCACCAAGCCCGCCGGAGGAACCGGCGATGCCGATCTATACGTCAGATTCGGCAGCCAGCCCACCACCAGCGCATACGATTGCCGGCCTTATCTGGGCGGCACCAGCGCCGAAACCTGCACGTTCGCCTCACCGCAGGCAGGCACCTACCATGTCATGTTGCGCGGTTACGCGGCATTCACCGGCGTCACTCTGACAGGCAGCTATGAGGCCGCCGCCGCGGTACAGACTTACACCAACAGCACGATGTACCAAATCCGCGACAACAGCACGGTGGAAAGCCCGATCACGGTGTCCGGCCGCAGCGGTAACGCACCGACGAATGCCGTAGTCAGCGTCAACATCACCCACACCTGGCGTGGTGATCTGGTGGTCGATTTGGTGGCGCCCAATGGCACCACCACCAACTTGCACAACCGTACCGGCGGCAGTGCTCAGGATATCGTCGCCACCTACACGCTGAATCTTTCCGGAAAGCCGCTCAACGGCACCTGGAAACTGCGTGTCACGGATGCGGCGACCGGCGATACCGGTTACATCAGAAGCTGGAGCGTCCGCTTCTGATCTTAGGCATCATTGCAAAAGCAAAAACCCCGGCCTCGTACCGGGGTTTTTGTTGATTCGGGATCCATGACACAATCGCTGACCCGAATCCGCCCGGACCAGTTCCGACATCATCGGCGAAAGCCATCGACATCACCAGTTTCCCATGGCTATCGGATTACTCCGCCGATGAAACGCGCCCACTCCAGTTCCACTCACAGCAGCCAGACCTCGACGACACCATCCAACATCACCGCACTTGAAAATGGCACGACGTCCTGACGCCGATCGAGGAAGGACCAATGACAGCGCCTATCGGTGCAAACCTGATATTCCAGGCCCCGCCGCAGTAAAGCACTGCTCCGGCCAGCGCTTTCTGGGCATTGATTACGATTCGGATGCCATTTTCCACCTAGCCGGAACCACCATCTACCACTCTCAAAAGCCGATCCGATCGAGTCCAGCGCCTGCGGATATAGCGAGCGACGACCCGGTGCAATCCGCACGACAAGTCGTCAATGGCTAATTTATTCAGTCCGCATCCGCCACGTCGGCAGTAATTTCGACTCTCCGATTAATAGGCTTCGGATACAACACAACCACATTGGGCGCAGCACGACGCGGGCAACCTGCATTCAATCCATGGCGAACACGATTAATGTACGACATCGGATTGGATCGATGACCCAAGACTTGTCGAGCATCCGATATCTACGCGTCAAATCGTTCCACCTGCGGCGCGTACGTCATATATCTCGAACGGCACGCCTCCATCATCCACAGAAAGGTACTGCGCGCAGTCCTATGGATTTAGAAGAAGACATATAGAAATATCCGCGCCATTCCGTTTCACGACGACTGCATTTTTCCCTCGCAAACTCCTTGGAAGCCAATGCCATACTGCCGACGGCACATCGAATTCATCATCTATCCCTCATTTTCCAAGTTAATAATGAAGCGATACGTCATATAGATTTAAAGGTCTGGAGAATTCATTTCCCACGCACCAAGTGAAAATTCAGTGAAAAATGACGATTCAAAAACATATCGAGCTTGAATTCATATCGAACATACATTAGCATCTGCCTATCAAAGGGATCGTATATATGAATTCCGTGCCCTCGTATCGTTTTTTGACGATATCCGGGCGTGGTATCACCAGCCGATTACTTCGGCACTTCTCTCTCATATTAAGGACAATTCTTATGAGTAATGTAACCCTCCGGCGCCTACGGCGGCCCATAGGTATCGCTATCGCCCTCTCCGCCTGCCTAGCCGTTCCGGCACTGGCTGGACAAGTCAATCTGGCGGGGATAGACGCATCTCCTGAAACCCAACGATTCATCGTCAAATATCGCGACGGAAGCGCTGTGCTCCAGAGTCGCGACACATTGAACGTATCGCTGAACAACGCGGCTAGGGCCGTGCCGCCGAAACAAGGATCGGCACTCGGCATCAATCACTTACGCACACTAGCCATCGGGAATGCGGAAGTGATCCAGACCAGCCGCCCGCTGAACCGCGTCGACAGCGAAACGCTGATGCGCCAGCTCGCTGCTGATCCGAGCGTCGAATACGTGGAAATCGACGCACTGATGCAGCCGACGCTGGTGCCCAACGATCAGTACCTTTCCTCACAATGGGCGCTTGGTACTTCCAACGTAAGCATCAACGTGCGGCCGGCATGGGACAAGGCCACCGGCAGCGGCGTCGTAGTCGCGGTTCTCGACACCGGTACGACCGTCCACTCAGACTTAAGCTCAAACTATCTCCCCGGTTACGACTTCATCAGCGATGCATTCATGGCACGCGACGGTGGCGGTCGTGACAGTAATCCGGCCGACGAAGGTGACTGGACAGTCGCCAACGAATGCTATGCCGGTTCTCCGGCCAGCAAATCTAGTTGGCATGGTACACATGTCGCCGGCACGGTCGCAGCGTTGACCAACAATGGCGTCGGCGTTGCCGGCGTCGCTTATGGAGCGAAAATCCTGCCAGTCCGTGTGCTGGGCAGATGTGGTGGCTATACTTCCGACATCGCCGATGCCATCGTCTGGGCGGCCGGCGGCGCCGTCAACGGCGTTCCGGCCAATCAATATCCGGCAAAAGTCATCAATATGTCGTTGGGCGGCAGGGGCGCCTGTTCGACCACCTACCAGAACGCTATCAACAGCGCGATAGCGCGTGGCACCACTATCGTGGTAGCGGCAGGTAACGACAACCTCAATGTCGCCAATTCCCCGCCAGCCAACTGCTCCAACGTCATCGCAGTCGCGTCGACGGATTCAGCGGGTAATCGATCCAGCTTCTCCAACTATGGCGCGGGCATCACCATTTCTGCGCCAGGCAGCAACATTTACTCGACGCTGAACGCCAGCGCCACGACACCCGGCAGCGCTAGCTACGCCTTCTACAACGGCACTTCGATGGCAACGCCACATGTGGCCGGCGTCGTAGCACTGATGCAATCGGTCGCCCGCACTCCATTGACTCCCACACAAGTCGCTCAATACCTGAGAGAAACGGCGCGTCCTTTGCCGGGCACCTGCAGCGGTGGCTGCGGCGCGGGTATCGTCAATGCCGATGCGGCAGTGAGTAAGGTATTAGCAATACAACCAGCAGTGCGAGTATTGCAAAACGGCGTGCCGGTTACCGGTCTTTCCGGCGCTACCAACTCCGAACAATATTTCACCATCAGCGTACCGGCTAACTCGCGTAATCTGGTCATCACCAAACCTGCCGGAGGGACCGGCGATGCCGATCTATACGTCAGATTCGGCAGCCAGCCCACCACCATCGCATACAATTGCCGACCTTATCTGGGAGGCACCAGTGCCGAAACCTGCACGTTCGCCACACCACAGGCAGGTATATACCACATCATGCTGCGAGGTTACGCGGCATTCTCCGGCGTCACTCTAATCGGTAGTTATCAACAGACCTACACCAACAGCACGGTGTATCAAATTCGCGACAACAGTACGGTGGAAAGCCCGATCACGGTATCCGGTCGCAGCGGTAACGCACCGACGGATGCCGCGGTCAGCGTCAACATCACCCACACCTGGCGTGGCGATCTGGTGGTCGATCTGGTGGCGCCCAATGGCACCACCACCAACCTGCACAACCGCACCGGCGGCAGTGCCCGCGATATCGTCGCCACCTACACGCTGAATCTTTCCGGAAAGCCGCTCAACGGCACCTGGAAACTGCGCGTCACGGATGCGGCAACCGGCGATACCGGTTATATCGGAAATTGGAGCATCCGTTTCTAACTTCAAGCATCATTGCAAAAGCAAAAACTCCGGCCTCGCGCCGGGGTTTTTGTTGATTCGGGATCAACAACACACTCAACGACCCGAACCCGCCCGGACCGGCTCCGACATCATCGGCGAAAGCCATCGTCACCGCCCACTTCCCATCGCCACCGAATCGCTCCGCCGATGAAACACGCCCACTCCGGGTCCACTCATTTCTAACCAGACTTTGATGACCCCATCGTCATTGCAGTAAGCAATATCGCTCCCATCCCACTATCCGAACACGGCAGCGTCTCTTCAAGTCAACAACGTTTCCAACACCGCCATCCGCACCGCGACGCCGTTGGCAACCTGACGCAATATCCAGGACTGCGGCCCATCCGCCACATCGTCGGTGATTTCGACTCCCCGGTTGATGGGTCCCGGATGCAATACGGCCGCATTGGGTGCGGCACGACGCAAGCGATCCGCATTCAATCCATAGCGGGCATGGTAATCATCCAGCGAACGGACCAGCCCCTCCTCCATCCGCTCACGCTGCAATCGCAGCAGGATCAATGCATCGACACCTTCCAGCATCTCATCGAAATCCTGCCCGACCTGACAACCCTGCAGAACATCGTCTTCCGGCAGCAAATTGGCCGGACCGCATACACGAATCTGGCCGACCCCCAATATACGTAGAGCATGCAGGTCGGAGCGTGCTACCCGCGAATGCTTCACATCACCGACAATCAATACTTTCAGTTGGGAGAAATCCGCACCCTTGGCCTGGCGCAGCGTCATCATATCGAGCAAGCCTTGCGTCGGATGCGCATTGCGGCCATCGCCAGCATTGACCAGCGCGGTACCTTCCCCGGCCGCTTCGGCCAGCCTTTCCACGATCTGGTCGTCCGGGTGGCGAACGACAAAACCGCGTACTCCCATTGCTTCGATATTCCGCATCGTATCGAGTGCGGTTTCTCCTTTGCGGATGGATGAAGTAGATGCATCGAAATTCAGAATATCGGCACCCAAGCGTTGCGCCGCCAGTTGAAACGAACTGCGAGTACGAGTGGATGGCTCGAAAAACAGCGTACACACGGCGACTCTGGCCAATGTCCCGCGTCGTTTGACACGCCCCATCGCCGCGTCGCGAATTTGACCGGCACGACCAAGCAATTGCAGCAATGCCTCGCGGGAGAGCCCCTCCAAGGTCAATAAATGGCGCAGATTTCCTTTTGAATCGAATTGTGCTGTCATCGCGATCTACCTCATGCTAACCGGTTGAATAATCGGCAACCATCGCTTCCGAACGGGAAAGCGCCCGGAACACATTCCGCTGCCAGGCCGGCGACAGCGCTTCCAACTTGCAAAAACGATACCGGCATCCATGCATGAACACTGTCGTCCCAGGATTGCGGAATCACCAGACCCCGCGTTTCGTGAGTCATTTCATAACGGTTCGGCATCCTTCGGAGCCGCCAGCCATCGCTCGATGATGATCGCCGCCGCAACCGCATCCAACGCTCTGGCATCGCATCGCCGCTTGTGTCCGGCAGCGCGTTCCCGGGCAAATCGTTGCGCCGCTTCGACCGAGCTGGAACGTTCATCCATCAATACCACTGGGATCCGGAAGCGTGTACGCAACTCATGCGCGAATGCGCGCGCGCGCCGCCGTGCCGGCTGATCACCATCGGCTTCCAACGTCATCGGATCGCCGACCACCAATCCGCTGGGCTTCCAATCGTCATACAAGCGATCGATCACCGTCCAATCGGGCCCATCGGCATGAACATCGACCACTGTCAGCGCGCGCGCGCCCAGCCCGAATCCACCACTCACAGCGACGCCGATCCGGCGCGTACCGACATCGAATCCCAGCACCGTACCATCCGTCCGAATCACGTTCGCCCTCCGCGCATCCCGCTCAGACATGACCGCAATAATCGGTCATCCGGAAGGGATCCACCCCGATCAAGCGCAGCGCCGCGGACCAACGTTGCTCCAACGGCGTGGCAAATAGTACTTGGTGGTCGACCGGAGCCGTCAACCAAGCGTTCTCGTGCATTTCCCTTTCCAACTGACCGGCATCCCATCCGGCACATCCCAATGTGAACAGCGCATTCTGATGCTGCTGTCCCATCGCCATCGCTTCAAGCAAATCCCGTGAGGTGGTCAAACATAGGTCGCCCACGCGAATACTGGATGCCCATAGGTGAGCCCCATCGTGCAGAACGAATCCGCGCTCCGGATGCACCGGCCCGCCATTCAGTGCAATCTGCTCGCGCTGTACCGGATCGTGGAAATCGATCTGTAACTGATCCATCAATTGCCCTAGGCTGTATTCCGAAGCGCGGTTGACCGTGATCCCCATCGCGCCATTGGCGTCGTGCTGACAGATCAGCACCACGCTGCGAGCGAAATTGGGATCGTCCAGCATCGGCAACGCGATCAATAGATGGTTGGTCAGATAAGAGATGTTCTCGGACATGCCGTCATTCTAGCCCGGGAATCCGCTCGTAATACTGTCGCAACTCACAATCTGCATCGTCATGGCAATGCAACCACTGTTTCAATCGATCAAACGCACCCGTAATTCGCGCGGTAAAGCAAATACCATGGATTCCGGCTCGCCCGTGAATTCACTGATATCGGTCGCACCCAATTCGCGCAGTCGCGCGATGACGCCATCGACCAACACTTCCGGTGCGGAGGCGCCCGCGGTGATGCCGACTTTGCGCTTGCCCACGAGCCAGGCCGGGTCGATTTCCTGCGCACCATCGATCAAATAGGATTCGATACCTTCCCGGTGCGCTAATTCGCGTAGACGGTTGGAATTGGAACTGTTCGGGGAGCCGACCACCAGGACCAGGTCGCAGTGCCGGGTCAGTTCACGCACGGCATCCTGTCGATTTTGCGTCGCGTAGCAGATATCGTCGTTCTTCGGGCCCTGAATGGCCGGATATTTGGCCCGCAGCGCCTCGATGACGCTGCGCGTATCATCCACCGACAACGTCGTTTGCGTGGTGTAAGCGACACTGTCCGGCTGCTGGACCTCCAGCGCAGCGACATCCTTGGTATTCTCGACCAGATAGATGTCTCCGCTGCCCGCCTGTTGAGTCCATTGCCCCATCGTGCCTTCGACCTCCGGGTGTCCGGCATGACCGATCAGCACCATATCACGCCCGGCGCGGCAGTGCCGGATGACTTCCAAATGCACCTTGGTCACCAGCGGGCAAGTCGCATCGAACACGTTCAGACTGCGCCTCGCCGCCTCGGCGCGCACGGCCTTGGAAACGCCATGCGCACTGAAAATCACCGTGGCGCCGTCGGGCACTTCTTCCAATTCCTCGACAAAGACCGCGCCACGCTGTTTCAAATCGTCCACCACGAACCGGTTATGTACGACTTCATGCCGCACGTAAATCGGTGCGCCCAATATTTCGATCGCCCGCTTGACGATTTCGATCGCACGATCGACTCCGGCGCAAAACCCACGCGGATTGGCTAACACTATCTGCATGACTCGGACACCCGCTTCACTATGAAATCATTTTGGAGAGGATCGTCATTATTCGCTCATCGTCATGGAACATCCGTGTACCACGGCCCAATCCGGAAGGTGGCGTACCCCCCATCGCATACGTGGCCACGGTATTTGTCTGCCGCCGTGCTTTCACATGACCCGAGGAAATCTATCCATTTGTCACTCTGCTGCAGGTAACCGGCTTGACCTGCTCATGTCCGTGCACATCCGATCATTCCGGTGGCTTTCCAGGCTTACCGCCAGCGGACAGACCGAATACCACCAGCCCGATCGCACCTGTGACGATCGCAGCATCCGCCAGATTGAACGCCGGCCAGTAATAGTCACGCCAATACCACTGGATGAAATCGACCACATGCCCATGAATCAGGCGATCGACCACATTGCCCAGCGCGCCGCCGATCACCAGAGAATACGGCAAAGCCTGGCGCCAATCGTTTCTCGCCGTGCGGCTCAACCAGTACCCCAACAATCCACAGACGCCCAGTGCCAGGATGGTGAAAAACCAGGTCTGCCATCCACCGGCTTGGCTCAAGAAGCTAAATGCCGCACCCGTGTTATAGGTGCGGTACCAGTTCCAGAATCCATCGACTACCGGAACTGCGACATATTCCGGCAAACGAGCCAACACCCAGGCCTTGCTGCCTTGGTCCAGGCAGATCACGAGGAGCGACAACACCAGCCAGATCAACGCATTGGGTTTGGGAAATGGCTTCATAGATCAGAACCAGCGCCGGTCCTCTCCCGGCCCTCCCACATTCGAAACACAACGCCCACACAATCCCGGGTGCGCCGGGTCATCACCGACATCGGCACGATGTTGCCAACAGCGCACACATTTATCCTTCTGCGTCGGCGCAGCCAGGACAAACACCTGGTCGGCATCCACCGCATGCATCGTGACATCGCCACTGATGAAGAAAAACCGCAATTCCTCGGTCAAGGGCTGCCATTTTCCGATCGTATCCTGATCCGCCGAAATAGTGATTTCCGCCTCCAATGCCGCACCGATCTGGCCATTGGCCCGCATCGGCTCCAATACCTTGGCGACCTGATCGCGCACCGTTAGCAATTTGTCGAAATCCTGCGCTGTCAACGGCGCATCCGCCGGCATCGGCGCCAAACCTTCATACCATGTCGTGAACAGCACATTGTCGGCGCGCTCGCCCGGCATGTAGCGCCACATTTCATCGGCAGTGAAACTGAGCACCGGCGCGACCCAACGTACGAAAG
>JAITWM010000177.1 GCA_031285265.1 Lysobacteraceae bacterium | reverse complement strand
GGTGACGCCCATGAACAACGTATTGGCATCGGCGCCGGTGCCGCGGAGCAACAGACCGCTGTACAGCGCGTAGGAGACTGTCCGCCCTTCGAATAGGTTGAGCAGATCCGCATCCGCGTTTTGTACCGTGAGCAGTGCGAACGTATCGCCGGCAGTCCAAGCGCCGTCACCTAACGCCGCATTGGCGCCGGAGCCGATGCTCGTCGTTCCCATGACTTGCAGAGCGCCGGTACCGCCGACGGCGCGCAATGTGGCGCCGGACGCGACGGCCAGATCGCCGTTGATCGTGCCGCCGTTGCCCATCATCAGTGTGCCGCCATTGTTTACGTCGACGTTGCCGCCGACGTTACCGGCGCCATGCACGCCGAAAGCGCCGCCGTTGATCGAAACATCTCCTCCGGCGCTGCTGTAGACGTTCACTGTGCCGGCATTGACGGTGGTCGTACCCGTGTAGGTGTTCATGCCGGTGATATCCAGAATCCCCGCCCCCTCCTTGGTCATGGAACCCATTCCGGTAATGGCGCCCGACATCACGAATGATGTGTCGTTCAGAACCTGGATGCTGCCTGAGGACGCCAATTCCATGCTTCGACCACTGTCGAAACTGCTCGTCGTTTGCAGCATTCCGCCATCAAGCACCAAGGTTGCCGCCGGATCGCCCAGGTTGGCGTCTCTCGAGACGGATAGAACGCCGCCCGGTTTAAGGGTGGTGCTGCCCGTATAGGTATTGGTGCCGGTGAACGTCACTATGCCGCCGCCGACGGAATCGGCGATGTTGATCTGACCGGGTCTTCCGGTGACCGCGTCGGTGAATGCACCGCTGAAGACAGAGTTATTGCCGTATTGGTCGATCGTGCTCGTCGTGAAATCCGACAATGTGAAGTCTTGAGCGTAGACCGCATTGGACTGATCCATTCGCAGCGTGCCACCGACGAAGTCCGGATCGACGGTGATGCCCAGTTCACTGGCCAGATAATACGGCCGCGCCATGTTGATCGGAGTCCGGCCGGTGTATACGCCGAAGATCACATTGGCGTCCGAGTAAAATTCGAACGGGAAACTGATGTTATTGGATGCGGTGATGCTGTAGCCCGATACGAGCAGCGTGTAGGTATGCCCAGCCGTAACGCTGTAGTTGATCAGCGGGCAGTATCCCGTGTTGTTGCCGCACGTCACGGTTGCGTTCAGATCTCCCAGCACACTGCGATGTATGGTTTGGTCGGTATCGTCGTTGCCGACCAGCGCTCCGGTGCCGGGAGCGGTTGGATCGAAAATACCATCGTATAGAATCATGATGGTATCGGAAGGCGCATAGGTCTGGCCGAAGTTGTACGAACCATCCGCGCCTACCGTGACGATGATCGCCGCGTATTGGAAATTGTTCGATCCGGTGGTCAGCGCGGATGGATTGCTTAATACCGCGTTGCCCAGGGTGGTTTGGTTTAGACCTACGGTTGATAGCGATGCATTCGAATCATTTACGGTGTAATAAGTGATGGCGGCCATGGACTCCGCCGCCAGGCAGGTGCTTCCGACCAGCCCAGCGGCCGCCATAGCGCGATAGAGTGCGCTTCTCGGCCTACGAGATTTTGACATTGAATTTTCCCCTGTTGTGGTCGTCTGTCACGCAGACGCTTTCAAATCGAATATCGAAATTGGTTCTTTCGTGAAAACCTTTTTCTTTTCCCCTGCGTATGATGAGCAAGCATCACGCGCTGTCTACAGTATATATGATAGGCGTTACATTAAGACAATCGAATATCTGGCGATATTTCTTAGAATTATTAAGTACGGGGACACATAGTTGATGGAAAGAGTTCCCGATATTTCGAGTCATCGGAAAATTAATTTTAAATATATCTCATCTATTATTTATTCATCGAACTGGGATTGATCTTCGATATTGTGTTCTTAAAGCGTATTTCGTTGTCCGTATGGAAACGGAAGTGCTTTTGGGGCGAGGGTATCCGGTATCTTTTCGGAGCGGGATGTCGCCCGGTATTGGCGGCAGGTCATTGCGACATGAATAGGCTGTTGATATTCGTTCAATATTTTCCATTGAATCACTGCATGGATCTGCTCCGTCAGTTCAGTGGTGTTCGATGGCGCTGCTGCCGTGTTTATGAATCTCTGGCAGTGCAATGCATTGAGCAACCGATCACCTCGGAACGTAGCAAAAGAATTTAGAATCGATATGCCGTCGGCATTCACAAAAGGATGATTCCGTGTGGATGTCTGCCACGGCGTGGGGGACAGAACTCGTACTGAAAGTGGGGATCGGCTATAGGGCAGGTATGCGGCCGGCTGGATGAGTGATGTTGAAAATTCAAGATTGAATTGGAAAATGGGGGAAAGGATATGGTGATGTGTGCCTATTGCGGTTCGAAGATTTTGCTTGGGGGAAAGCGACTCAATGAGTTGAGGTTTTGTAACGACGAATGCTCGAATAACGGGCAGGCGCTGACGTCGGCGTTGGTGCCGCAAATATCAGGAGCAGATGTCAGATTGCTGGCAACGCGGATTCATAGTGGCCCATGTCCGAAATGTTCCGGGCATGGGCCGGTGGACGTACGGGTTTCGCATCAGGTCTGGTCGTTTTTGCTGATCACGCAATGGAGAAATGTCCAACAAGTATGTTGTCGCCGATGTGCCGCCAAGTCTCAGCTCGGCAGTCTGTGTTTTAGTGTGGTGCTGGGATGGTGGGGAATTCCGTGGGGCATATTGATGACACCGGTCCAGGTCGGGCGCAATTTGCTTGGATTGATACGTCCCCCTGATCCCTCGCGGCCGTCGGAGCGGTTGATGAATCTTTCGCGTTTGATGATCACCGAACGAATGTTGCTCGATCGGCAGACCGTGTCCGCCGACTAAGTCGGGAGTATTTATCGGAACGACGACATGTCATGGCGATGTGGGTTCTCCGGCAAGGTGAAATGGTGGAGAGACCGGATGACGGCCAGCGCTTCAGGGAGAGCGTTGCCTTGTTTGGGGCATGGTAGTCGCTGCGATGTCTCGTTCCGTCTTGAAACTTCAATGCATAGCCCTATATGTGAAATCTATCGCCGGCTTGTATCCGGCAGTTTTGCATGAGGTATTGCGATGCGGATGGATAAGCTCACTTCGCGTTTTCAGCAAGCGCTGGCTGACGCGCAATCGTTGGCCGTGGGTCGCGACAACAACATCATTGAGCCGGTGCATGTGATGGTTGCGCTGCTGGATCAGCAAGGCGGCAGTACGTTGCCGTTGCTGACGCAGGCGGGCATCCATGTCGCGGCATTGCGTGGACGTTTGAATGAGGCTTTGGAGGCAATGCCGAAGGTGTCGGGGCAGGCCGGTCATCTGTCACTCGGCAACGATCTGAATCGATTGCTCAATCTGACCGATAAATTGGCTCAGCAGCATGGCGATCAGTTCATCGCCAGTGAATGGTTCGTCCTGGCGGCATTGGAAGATGGCGGATCGCTTGGGAAGGCATTGAAAGCTGCAGGCGGCAATAAACAAAAACTGGAGGCAGCGATAGAGAAAATCCGAGGAGGTGAAACCGTGCAGTCCGAGAATGCCGAAGATCAGCGCCAGGCGCTGGAAAAATACTGTATCGATCTGACCGAGCGTGCCGAAATCGGCAAGCTGGACCCGGTGATCGGACGCGATGAAGAAATCCGTCGCACGATCCAGGTGTTGCAGCGCCGCACCAAGAACAATCCGGTATTGATCGGCGAGCCGGGCGTAGGCAAGACGGCGATCGTCGAAGGCCTGGCGCAACGCATCGTCAAAGGCGAGGTACCGGAGGGATTGCGCGGACGGCGGGTTCTGGCACTCGACATGGGCGCATTGATCGCCGGAGCTAAGTTCCGCGGAGAGTTTGAGGAACGCCTGAAAGCGGTATTGAAGGACTTGTCCAAAAACGAAGGACAGATCGTTTTGTTCATCGATGAATTGCACACGATGGTCGGGGCCGGTAAAGCGGACGGCGCGATGGATGCCGGCAATATGCTGAAGCCGGCATTAGCTCGCGGAGAATTGCACTGTATCGGCGCGACCACGCTGGATGAGTATCGCCAATACATCGAAAAGGATGCCGCATTGGAGCGTCGTTTCCAGAAGGTTTTCGTCGGCGAACCGACGGTCGAGGACACGATCGCCATTCTGCGTGGTTTGAAAGAGCGTTATGCGGTACACCATGGCGTTGAAATCACCGATCCGGCCATTGTCGCTGCGGCGACGCTGTCCAATCGCTATATCACCGATCGGCAGCTACCGGACAAGGCGATCGATTTGATGGACGAAGCCGCATCGCGGATCCGTATGGAGATCGATTCCAAACCGGAAGAACTGGATAGGATGGAACGCCGGTTGATTCAGTTGAAGATCCAGCGCGAGATGCTGAAGAAAGAAAAGGACGACGCGTCAAAACAGCGCTTGGCCGATCTGGAGGCAGAGATCGATAAGCTGGAGCGGGAATTTTCCGATTTGGACGAGATCTGGAAATCGGAGAAAGCCGCATTGCATGGTACGACCCGGATCAAGGAGCAGATCGAGCAGGCCAGAGTGGAGTTGGAGGCCGCGCAGCGGCACCAGGACTACGCCAAGATGAGCGAGATTCAATATGGCAAGTTGCCGGAACTGGAAAAGCAATTGGCGGCCGCGCAACAAGTCGAGACCAAGGAGTTCAAGCTTGTCCAGGATAAGGTGACCGACGAAGAGATCGCCGAAGTAGTGTCGCGGTGGACGGGTATTCCGGTCAGCAAGATGCTGGAAGGCGAACGCGACAAACTGTTGCGAATGGAAAACGTCTTGCACGAGCGGGTGGTGGGCCAGGAGGAGGCGATCCAGGTCGTTGCCGATGCGGTGCGGCGCTCGCGCGCAGGCCTGTCCGATCCCGACCGTCCCAGCGGCTCATTCCTGTTTTTAGGGCCGACCGGCGTCGGCAAGACGGAATTGTGCAAGGCCTTGGCGGAGTTCCTGTTCGACAGCGCGGATGCGATGGTGCGGATAGACATGAGCGAATTCATGGAAAAGCACTCGGTCGCACGTTTGATCGGGGCGCCTCCGGGTTATGTCGGTTACGAAGAAGGCGGATACCTGACCGAAGCCGTGCGGCGGCGTCCTTATTCCTTGATTCTCTTGGATGAAGTGGAGAAAGCGCATTCGGATGTGTTCAATATCCTGCTGCAGGTACTGGACGATGGACGTTTGACCGATGGGCAGGGGCGAACCGTGGATTTTCGCAATACCGTGATCGTGATGACCTCCAATCTCGGTTCGCATCAAATTCAAGAGTTGGGTGGCGATGATTCTCCCGAAGCCTATATGCAAATGAAAGCGGCGGTGATGGGTGTGGTGCAGGCGCATTTCCGTCCGGAGTTCATCAATCGGCTGGACGATATCGTCGTATTTCATCCGCTGGACAAGGCGCAGATTCGTGAGATCGCCAAGATTCAGATGCGTGGGTTGGAGAAGCGTTTGGGTGAGCGAGGTATCAGGATCGTAGTTTCGGAAAAGGCGTTCGACCTGCTTGGTAATGTCGGATTCGATCCGGTCTACGGCGCGCGGCCATTGCGCAGAGCCATTCAAGCGCAATTGGAGAATCCGTTGGCGCAGAAGATCCTTGCCGGAGAATTCGGTAACGGCGATCTGATCCATGTCGACGTCAAGAGCGGGCATTTGGTCTTCAGCAAAGACTGAATTTCAGATTCGTGATACCGGCTGCGGCGGGCGATCCCGTCGCAGCCGGAGCATGATTTGCTGCGAATCGTCGATGCGGCTCCACTGACGGGGCCGGTGGTCCATTTACGAGACGGACTGTTCAGAGCGGCGGGATATGGTCTGGCCATCGCCGATGGAGGTCGGTTCCGCTTCTCTGGCGAAGCTTTATGAAAGACCGGGATGGGCGGCCTGCGGGGCAGAAAATGAATGGCAACGGATAGGGGCCTGCGCGATATCTGCTTATCTGTCAAGTGGGGGGGGGATGTCACTACACCCATCGGAGGGGGGCGGAAAACGTTTACTAAGAAGTTCGATAAACGCTACAATTCCGCTGCTTTGCGCGACCGGCGTTTCGGCGACATCATGCAAGCCGTGGAGATGGCCGATAGATGGAGGGGTGGAACGCCGTCGCTATTGGCTGAAGACTCGCTGCCGCGAAGGTTTGAAATTGCTCCTTTGCGACGAGAGATTCCCCCAACCCATGTCGGATGTGCCCCGCATATCCGGTAAAGGCATTTAAGAGAGAACCGCAAGTGCTGGCCAATTATCTGCCGACTTTGCTATTCCTGGCTATCGCCGTCGGTCTAGGCGTGGCGCTGATACTGATAGGACGCATTGCCGGCCCTCGGCGCCCGAATGATGAGAAGCTTTCTGCTTACGAATGCGGTTTCACAGCATTCGAAGATACGCGCATGAAATTCGATGTGCGCTACTACCTGGTAGCGATTCAGTTCATCGTTTTCGATCTCGAAGTCGTCTTTATCGTCCCGTGGACACTGGTGTTCCGGGAATTGGGTGCGCGGTCGTTGATCACGATGGGTCTGTTCGTCGGCATGCTTTTCCTGGGCTTTATCTACGTCTGGAAGAAAGGGGCGTTGGAATGGGAGTGAATCAGACCTTCGGCACGTTCGGCCGGTTGATGAACAACCCGTATCCGGAAGGACGGGTGGACGATATTCTTCGGTCCGATGGCGAAAATCCGTTGCTCAACAAAGGGTTTGTCACCACCAGTGTGGACGCGCTGTTCAATTGGGCGCGAACCGGATCGATGTGGCCGGTGACTTTTGGTTTGGCCTGTTGCGCCGTGGAGATGATGCATTCCAGTACGCCGCGATTGGATATGGATCGTTTTGGCGTGTTTTATCGCCCTACGCCTCGGCAGTCCGATGCGATGATCGTGGCAGGAACCCTGACCAATAAGATGGCGGCGGCTTTGCGCAAGGTCTACGACCAGATGCCGGATCCGAAATGGGTGATTTCGATGGGCAGCTGTGCCAATGGCGGCGGCTACTATCATTACTCGTATGCCGTCGTGCGTGGCTGTGACCGCATTGTTCCGGTCGATATCTACGTACCGGGGTGTCCGCCGACTGCCGAGGCGTTGGCGTTCGGCATTTTGCAGTTGCAGAAGAAGATCTGGCGTACGCAGACCATTGCCCGTAAATCTGTTCAGGAGTAAGGCGATAACGCCATGGCAGAGCAAATTCCCCCTATTGCCGAGCAGCTTCGTACTCGGTTCACCGAAGCAGTCGTTACCGTGGCCGCGCCGCGCGGTGAAGTGACGTTGGAGGTATCGGCGGATAACTGGCATCAGACCTGCTCGATTCTGCGCGATGAATTCGGCTTCGAACAACTAACCGATCTGTGCGGCGTCGATTATCTTGGCTATGGCAGCGATGAGTGGGACACCGATACGGTTTCATCGGCTGGATTCAGCCGGGGTGTCGAAGGGCAAACTACAGGACGCTTGGCTTGGGGCGACACGCTGAGCGCCGAGCAGAATCAACGGATCGTGCCGGTTGCAATGCCGGAGCGCCGTTTTGCGGTCGTCGCGCAATTGCTTTCGTTTCAGCACAATCGCCGGCTGCGCGTGCGCTGCTTTGCGCTGGACAACGACTTTCCCATAGTCGATTCGGTAATCGATATCTGGCCGGGCGCCAATTGGTTCGAGCGCGAAGCCTTCGACATGTTCGGTGTCATTTTCCAGGGCCACCCGGATCTGCGCCGGATATTGACTGACTATGGCTTCATCGGGCACCCGTTCCGCAAGGATTTTCCGTTGATCGGAAACGTTGAAGTGCGTTACGACGAAGAGAAACGGCGTGTCATATACGAACCTGTGACCTCGGTGGAACCGCGCGTCGGCGTCGCGAGAGTGATTCGTGATGATGCGAGCTTGCAAACGAACGTCGAGGATGCCGCGCAGAAAAAACAGGAGGCGGCGCAATGAACGAGCATGTTCACCAAGCCAGCACTGTGGAAAGTCAGCAGGAAATACGCAATTTCACCGTGAACTTCGGTCCGCAGCATCCGGCCGCGCACGGCGTACTGCGGCTCATTCTGGAAATGGACGGCGAAGTCGTAATGCGTGCCGATCCGCATATCGGGCTACTGCACCGCGGAACGGAAAAGCTGGCCGAGTCGAAGCCGTTCAATCAATCGATCGGATATATGGACCGGCTCGATTATGTGTCGATGATGTGCAATGAACATGCTTACGTGCGCGCGATCGAGGCGTTGGTGGGTGTGGACGCGCCGGAACGCGCGCAGTGGATTCGTACATTGTTCGATGAGATTACGCGGATTCTGAATCACTTAATGTGGCTGGGTTCCAATGCGCTGGACCTCGGTGCGATGGCGCTGATGCTGTACACCTTCCGTGATCGTGAAGAGCTGATGGATTGCTACGAGGCGGTCTCTGGTGCGCGTCTGCATGCGATGTACTACCGTCCGGGTGGCGTATATCGCGATTTGCCTGATCAAATGCCGAAATACAAGGAATCGCGTTGGCACAAAGGCAAAGAACTCAAGCAGATGAACGAATCCCGCGAGGGTTCGATGCTGGATTTCCTGGATTGGTTTACCCGAGTGTTTCCCGGCCGGATCGACGAATACGAAACCTTGCTGACCAATAATCGCATCTGGAAGCAGCGTACGGTCGATATCGGCATCGTCAGCCCCGAGTTGGCGCGCGCATGGGGTATGACGGGTGTGATGCTGCGCGGTTCCGGCATCGAGTGGGATCTGCGTAAGAAACAGCCCTATGCCCGCTACGATATGGTGGATTTCGATATTCCCGTCGGCGTCAATGGCGATTGTTACGATCGTTACTTGATACGGATCGCGGAAATGCGGCAATCCACCCGTATCATCAAACAGTGTGTCGATTGGCTGAGGGTCAATCCCGGCCCGGTAATCCTGCAGGATTCCAAGATCGCGCCGCCGAGCCGGGAAAAAATGAAGAACGACATGGAAGCGTTGATTCATCACTTCAAGCTATTCAGCGAAGGGTATTGCGTCCCGCCGGGAGAAACTTATCAAGCGGTGGAGGCGCCCAAAGGTGAATTTGGCTGCTACATGATATCCGATGGTGCCAATAAGCCGTTCCGGGTACATTTGCGCGCCCCTGGTTTTGTGCATTTGTCGTCGATCGACGCAATCATGCGGGGCAGTATGTTGGCGGACGTAGTAGCGATGGTCGGTACTTATGATCTTGTATTCGGCGAGGTGGACCGATGAAAGCCACCGGTAACTTTGAAAACGCGCGCAATGTCGATCCATTGGTCGCACTGAACGATAAAACGCGCGCGCATATCGATCATTGGCTGGGAAAATTTCCGCCTGATCGCAAACGTTCGGCTGTTCTGCAGGGACTGCATGCCGCGCAGGAACAGAATGGCGGCTGGCTGACCGACGAGCTGATTGCCGCGGTCGCCAAGTATCTCGATATTCCGCCGGTATGGGCCTATGAGGTGGCGACCTTCTATTCGATGTTCGAAACCAAAAAAGTCGGCCGCCATAACGTGGCGATCTGTACCAATGTCAGTTGCTGGCTCAATGGCGCAGAAGACCTGGTCAAGCGTACGGAGCAGAAGCTGGGCTGCAAGATTGGCGAGTCGACCGAGGATGGGCGAGTCTATTTCAAGTGCGAAGAGGAATGCGTGGCCGGTTGCTGTAATGCTCCGGTGGTCGTGATCGATGGGCATTACCATGAAAAGGTGACGCCAGAGAAGATGGATGAACTTCTGGATGGGTTGGAGTGAGCGATATGGCACACCACGAAACGACCGGTCCCGTAGGCCCGCCGCCGAAAGAACATCAGGTGGCCTATACCACGCTGCATTTCGACAAGCCCTGGTCGTATGAGAACTATCTCAAGACCGGCGGTTATGTGGCCTTGCGCAAGATACTGGAAGAGAAAATTCCGCCGGAGCAGGTGATCGATATGGTCAAACGGTCCGGATTGCGCGGCCGTGGCGGCGCGGGATTTCCGACTGGACTGAAATGGAGCTTCATGCCGAAGGGCGATATGCAGCGCTATATGCTTTGCAACTCGGACGAATCCGAACCGGGAACCTGTAAGGATCGGGATATTCTCCGTTACAACCCGCACTCGGTGATCGAAGGCATGGCGATCGGTTGTTACGCTACCGGCTCGACGGTCGGTTACAACTATATGCGCGGTGAATTCCATCATGAACCTTTCGAACATTTCGAAGAGGCGTTGCAGGAAGCGTATGCGCATGGGTTGCTGGGAAAGAACATTCTGGGAAGCGGCGTCGATATCGATATCTATGGCGCCCTGGGCGCCGGTGCATACATCTGCGGTGAAGAGACCGCGTTGATGCAATCGCTTGAAGGTAAAAAGGGACAACCGCGTTACAAACCGCCGTTCCCTGCCAATTTTGGCCTGTATGGAAAACCGTCCACGATCAACAACACCGAAACCTATGCGGCGGTTCCGGCGATCATTCGCAATGGCCCCGAGTGGTTCCTGGGGCTGAGCAAGACCAAGAATGGCGGACCCAAGATCTTTTCCGTTTCCGGTTGCGTACAGCGCGGCGGCAACTTCGAGGTGCCGCTGGGAACGACGTTCGATGAATTGCTGGAAATGGCCGGTGGTCTGCGTCCGGGGCGCACGCTCAAGGGCGCGATCCCGGGCGGTGTATCGATGCCGGTGTTGAAGGCGGAGGAACTGGCAGGGTTGCCGATGGACTACGAAACTCTGCGCGATCTGGGTTCCGGATTGGGATCGGGCGCGGTCGTTGTTCTGGACGACAGTGTCTGTTGCGTGCGTTTCACTTGCAGGATTTCGCGGTTCTTCCACAAGGAATCTTGTGGCCAATGCACGCCCTGCCGCGAGGGCACGGGATGGATGCATCGCATCCTGGAGCGTGTCGTGGCCGGACAAGGAACGATGGAGGACTTGCATCAGCTCAGAGTCGTGGCCGGACAGATTGAGGGGCATACGATCTGTGCCTTCGGCGAAGCGGCGGCATGGCCGATCCAAGGCTTTTTACGTCAGTTCTGGGAAGAATTCGAGTATTACGTGAAGCATGGCCGGTCGATGGTCGATGATCGGTTGGAGGCCGTGGCATGAGCGCGCAGCCAGTGAACCCGAACATTCTGCCCGATCATGTGACGATCGAAGTCGATGGTAAGCCGCTGGTCGTTCCCAAAGGGGCAATGATCATCCAGGCGACCGACAAGGCCGGTATCCCGATACCGAGGTTCTGTTATCACGACAAATTGCCGATTTCGGCCAATTGCCGCATGTGTCTGGTCGAAGTGGAAAAAATGCCTAAGACGATGCCGGCCTGTGCAACGCCGGTTGCCGATGGCATGAAAGTCTTTACGCGCAGCGAAAAGGCGTTGAAGTCGCAGCGTGGCGTCATGGAGTTTCTGTTGATCAATCACCCGCTGGATTGCCCGGTGTGCGATCAGGGCGGCGAGTGCGAACTGCAGGATACCTCGGTGGGTTATGGGCGTTCCTATAGCCGTTTCGTCGAGAACAAGCGTGTGGTTCCAGATGAAGATTTGGGTCCCTTGGTAGCCAGCGAGATGACTCGTTGCATTCAATGCACGCGATGCGTCCGGTTTACCGCGGAAATTGCTGGAACCTACGAACTGGGCGGCATGTATCGCGGCGAGGACCTTCAGATCGGCACTTACGACGGTAAGCCGTTGACCACTGAATTGTCGGGCAATGTCGTCGATGTCTGCCCTGTCGGTGCTTTGACCAACAAGGTTTTCCAGTTCAAGGCGCGGCCGTGGGAATTGGTGGCGAAAGCCTCGCTGGGATACCACGATGCAATGGGGTCGAATCTTTATTTGCATGCGCGCCGGGGTGAAGTATTGCGTGCGGTGCCGCGCGATAACGACGACATCAACGAATGCTGGTTGTCCGATCGGGACCGCTATTCCTGTCAGGGATTGTATGCCGAGGACCGTGCGACTGTGCCGCTGAAAAAGGTCGATGGCGAATGGCGCGAGGTCTCTTGGACGGAAGCGTTGTCCGCCGCCAGTGAGATTTTGCGTACACACTGCGGCGATGATCTTGGCGTGTTGGTGCATCCGGCGACTTCCAACGAAGAGGGGACCTTGCTGGCGAAATTCGCCGAAGGGCTGGAAACCGGCAATCTCGATCATAGAATTTACAATCGCGATTTCTCCGATGGGGCGGTCGCGGAGCCTTTTGCGCTGCCTTTGGCCGAAATCGACCAGGCCGACGCGATCATCCTGCTGGGGACGCATATCCGGCATGAATTGCCGTTGTTGCATGCACGAATTCGCAAAGCGAATTTGCGCCGTCAGGCGAAGGTGTATTCGATCAATCCGGTGGACTTCGAGTTTGCTTTCCGTACGGTCGGAACATTCGTTGCACCTCCATCACATTTTATCGATGCGTTGTCGGACGCCGGTTTTCGCGAGGCATTGAAGGCTGCGGCGCGTCCGGTATTAATCGTTGGCGCCATCGTCGAGAATCATCCGCAAGCCGCTTCGATCCGCGCGGCAGTGCGCGAATTCGCCGAAGCGACCGGCGTTGCCGTGTGCCGGATTCCACAAGGGGCCAATGCGGTCGGATTGGCGCGTGTCGGCGCGTTACCGGTGGAGCGGGACGCAATGGCCATGCTGGCTGATCCGCGTTCGGCCTACGTGCTTTACGGTATCGAACCGGCCCTGGATTTTGCCGACACGGCCGTTGCGCTGAAAGCCTTGAAATCCGCAAAAGTGATCGCGTTCAGTCATTACGCCTGTGCTTCCGTTCGTGATGTCGCCGATATGATCCTTCCCATCGGCCTGTTGCCGGAAATCGAAGCGACGCTTACCAATCTCGATGGACGCGATCAGCAGACGCATGCCGCCGGCAGGTTGCCGGGTCAGGCACGTGAAGGATGGCGGGTATTGCGTGCGCTAGGTGGCGAGTTGGGTCTGCCGGAGTTCGAGTTCGACGATCTTGCCGGTGTCCGGTCCTTGATGAAGACGCCGCGCAGCGTCGTTCCTTGCAAGGGGCGTCCCGGAGAGATAACGACGGCGACGGATGGCACACTGGAGCTGGCAATGTCACCGGCGATCTATCGTGTCGATGCGTCGGTGCGCCGCGCCGAAGCATTGCAGGCACATCCGCTTAACTTCGGCGCACAGGTAGCATTGAATCCGGAGGATGCCGCGAGTATCGGTGTCGTATCGGGTGAAATGGTCAGGCTCATCGCTGCTGCCGGCACTGCTACGTTACCGGTGGCAGTCGATGCAAAGGTTGCTCCGCAAGTGGCATGGGTCGAAAGCGGCTATGACGCAACTGCTCCGTTGGGCGCGGGTCGGGTTAAGGTGGTGAAGGCATGAACGAGTTGCTGCTCAGTGCGGTATCGCCGGTACGCCAGTGGTTTTTCGACACGCTCGGCAATCAGTTCGGCTTGGTGGTGTGGCTGATTTTGCTGATCGTGGTGATCTTGCTGCCGGTCATCATCGCCGTCGCGTATTTCACGTTGTGGGAACGCAAATTGATCGGCTGGATGCATACTCGGCACGGGCCGCTGTATGTCGGCATGATGATCTTTCAGCCGTTCGCCGATACTTTTAAATTGTTGTTCAAGGAAGTTTTCATCCCGGCGGGTGCGAACAAACTGCTGTATGTCATCGCGCCCATCATCGTGGTGACCGCCGCCTTCGGTGCCTGGGCGGTGATTCCGTTCGACTATCAGATCGTGTTGGCGAACGTCAACGCAGGAATACTGTATTTGCTGGCGGTCATGTCTTTGGGTGTTTACGGCATCATCATCGCCGGTTGGGCATCGAACTCCAAGTACGCCTTTCTCGGCGGCATGCGCGCGGCTGCGCAGATGATCAGCTATGAAATCGCCATGGGTTTCGCGCTGGTCGGCGTGATGATTGCTGCCGGCAGCTTGAATATGACCGAGATCGTGTTGGCGCAATCGGGCAATAACGGTTTTCTGGAATGGTTCTTCCTGCCGTTGGCACCATTATTCATGGTGTATTGGATTTCCGGTGTCGCCGAAACCAATCGTTGTCCGTTCGACGTGGTCGAAGGAGAGTCGGAAATCGTCGCTGGGCATATGGTGGAATATCCGGGGGCGTTGTTCGCGATGTTCTTCCTTGCCGAATACGCCAATATGCTGTTGATCAGCTTTCTGATTTCCATCTTCTTCTTGGGCGGTTGGCTTAGCCCGTTGCAAGGGTGGGTCACGGCCGATATCTCTCCCTGGCTGGATTGGATCTGGAAAGGCGGCTGGCCGTGGTTGTTCGCGAAGGTGTTCTTCTTCTGCAGCTCCTATATTTGGTTCAGAGCCAGTTACCCGCGTTATCGGTACGACCAGATCATGCGGCTGGGTTGGAAGATCTTCATCCCGTTGTCGATCGCCTGGATCGCTGCAACGGCGTTGATGGTGTTCTTTGGCGTGTTCGAGAAAGGCGCCTGATCGATGAATAAAGTCGTCCATTATTTCAAGAGCTTGTTGCTGCTGGAACTGATGCAGGGCCTGGGGGTGACGCTCAGATACCTGTTCCGTCCGAAATACACGCTGATGTATCCGATGGAAAAGTTTCCGCAATCGCCACGTTTTCGCGGATTGCATGCCTTGCGCCGTTATCCCAACGGCGAAGAGCGTTGCATCGCCTGCAAGCTGTGCGAAGCAGTCTGTCCGGCACTGGCGATCACGATTGAGGCGGCGCCGCGCGGAGATGACGGTACGCGGCGCACTACTCGTTACGAGATCGATCTGTTCAAGTGCATCTTCTGTGGGTTCTGCGAGGAAAGCTGCCCGGTGGATTCGATTGTAGAGACACACGTATTCGAATATCACTTCGAGAAACGTGGCGAAAATATCATTACCAAGCCGCAGTTGTTGGCGCTCGGGGATCGGCTGGAAGCCGAGATCGCCGAACGCCGCGCTGCTGATGCCGCTTATCGTTGAGGTCGGGATGGATTGGGTCATTATCGCCTTCTATGCTTTCGCCACCGTCGCGGTCGTCTCCGCAGGTGCCGTGATCAGTGTGCGCAATCCGGTCAACGCCGCACTGTGCCTGATTCTGACGTTCTTTTCGGTCGCCTGCGTCTGGCTGCTGGTGGGGGCGGAATTCTTGGGGCTCGCGCTGATCATGGTCTATGTCGGCGCAGTGATGGTGCTGTTTCTGTTCGTAGTCATGATGCTCGATATCGATATCGTCAAAATGCGTGAAGGATGGGTTCGTTATCTGCCGGTCGGGCTGGCCGTGGCGTTCGTCATGCTGATCCAAATATTGATGTTGATCGGCATTCAGTCACGGATGCTGCCGTTTCCGGAGAATGCCGCTTCCGCCGCCGCCGATACTTCGAATACGACCTGGCTGGCACGGACTTTGTACACCGAGTTTTTGTTGCCTTTCGAGTTTGCGGCCGTCATCCTGACCGTGGCGATCATCGCCGCAGTAATGCTGACGCTGCGTAAACGCCAGGGCGTCAAGAAGCAGCATCCAGGCGATCAGGTTCGCGTCAGGCCGGGAGATCGCTTGCGCATGGTCTCGATGACAGCGGAAAAGCGCATATCCCTGAGCGCGACTCCAAGCGCTGCCGACAAGGAGGATGAAGCATGATTTCCCTCGGACACCTGCTTGCATTGGGGGCCGTACTGTTTTGTATCAGTTTGGCCGGTATCTTCCTCAACCGTAAGAACGTCATCGTGTTGTTGATGTCGATCGAGTTGATGTTGTTGTCAGTCAATATCAACTTTGTCGGGTTCTCTCGACAGCTGGGCGATCCGGCGGGACAAATTTTCGTGTTTTTCATTCTGACAGTGGCGGCGGCAGAAGCGGCCATCGGTCTGGCGATCCTGGTGACCTTGTTCCGTAGCAGGCGCACGATCAACGTCGGCGAAATCGACTCTTTGAAGGGCTGACGACATGGAAATGACCCTTTCTCCCAACATACTGTTGACGATAGCGCTGGCGCCATTGCTAGGCAGCATCATCGCTGGCCTGCTGGGCAAGCAGATCGGTCGAAAAGGCGCGCAGATCGTCACCATACTCGGTGTGACGATCAGTTGCGCACTGTCATGCTGGGTGCTGTACCTGCTTACTTGGAAAGGTGCTGCGCCGTTCAACGAGAACATCTATACGTTTTTCGAGGTAGGCCATTATTCGGCGCACATCGGTTTCATGGTGGATCGGCTGAGCGCGATGATGATGGTGGTAGTGACCTTCGTGTCATTGCTGGTCCATGTCTACACCGTCGGCTACATGGCGGACGATTCGGGCTATCAACGGTTTTTCAGCTATATCTCGTTATTCACCTTCTCGATGTTGATGTTGGTGATGAGTAACAACTTCCTGCAATTGTTCTTCGGCTGGGAAGCGGTGGGATTGGTTTCGTATTTATTGATCGGTTTCTGGTTCAAGCGTCCGACAGCGGTTTTTGCCAATTTGAAGGCTTTCCTGGTCAATCGGGTCGGCGATTTGGGCTTCCTGTTGGGTATTGGCGTGGTGTTGTGGTTCTTCGGGACATTGGATTACGCCAATGTTTTCGCCAATGCCACACTGCTGCCGAATATGCAGATAACCGTGGCGCATTTCGACTTCTTCGGGCGTACCGTCGATGCGACCTGGAGCGTAGCGACAGTGGTCTGCATCTGCCTGTTCATCGGTGCGATGGGCAAGTCGGCGCAAGTGCCGTTGCACGTTTGGCTGCCGGATTCGATGGAAGGTCCGACACCGATCTCCGCATTGATCCATGCCGCGACGATGGTGACGGCGGGCATTTTCATGGTAGCGAGGATGTCGCCGCTCTTCGAACTGTCGGAAACGGCGCTGCATTTCGTATTGTTCATCGGTGCCACGACGGCATTCTTCATGGGGTTGATCGGTATCGTCCAGAACGATATCAAGCGCGTGGTCGCGTATTCGACGCTGTCACAGCTTGGGTATATGACGGTAGCGCTGGGTGTCTCCGCGTATTCGGCAGCGGTGTTTCACCTGATGACGCATGCTTTTTTCAAAGCGTTGCTGTTTCTGGCGGCCGGCTCGGTCATCATCGGCATGCATCATGAGCAGGATATGCGCCGGATGGGTGGATTGCGCAAGTACATGCCGATTACTTATGTCACCTGCCTAATCGGTACGTTGGCATTGGTCGGCACGCCGTTTTTCTCGGGCTTCTATTCGAAAGATACGATCATCGAGGCGGCTGCGCATCATATGAAAGCGATGTTGCCAGAGGATTCATCCGACACCTGGTCATCCGGTACTTGGATCGCCGTCTATGGCTATTGGGCGGTATTGAGCGGTGTCGTGGTGACCAGCTTCTATAGTTTCCGTTTGTTGTTCATGACGTTCCACGGCAAGGAGCGCTTCCGCGATGCGCATAATGACCACGCACAAGGGCATCACGATGCCGATGATGGCGGTCACCATCACGGACATGAGCCGCATGAGTCGCCTTGGGTCATGTGGCTGCCGCTGGTATTGCTGGCAGTGCCGTCGATTGCCATCGGTTTCTTCACGATCGGGCCGATGCTGCATGGCACCGGTTGGTGGGGAGATACGGTAGCGAGCATACCGGGGCAAGAGATGACGTTCTTCACCGGGGCGATCGATTTCATCGATCCGGCGCGCGATACCGTCGCTCAGTTGCGGAACGAGTTTCATGGTCCCGTGGCATTTGCGCTACACGGACTGAAGACGTTGCCGTTCTGGTTGACAGTGCTGGGATTCGCTCTGGCCGTATGGCTATACCTGCTGCGACCCTCGGCAGCCGCGGTCATGAAGAAGCTGTTTGCACTGCCGATACGGATTCTCGAAGAGAAGTATGGCTTCGATAAGCTTTGGATCGATGGGTTTGCCAAAGGCGGGATCGGTATTGGCAAGCTGACGCGTTTCATCGATTCGAAATTGATCGATGACGTCGTGGTCAACGGAAGTGCACGTGTCGTTGGCTTTGCGGCGAAATTGTTGCGGCGAACTCAAACGGGATACCTCTACCATTACGCTTTTGCGATGATCATCGGCCTGATAGCGCTACTGGCCGTATTGATGAGTTATTGGCGTTGACCTGAACGGTGAAGATGACGTGGCGAACTGGCCTTTGCTAAGTGTTCTTATCTGGTTGCCGATCATCGGCGGCGCATTGATCCTGATATTCGGCAAAATGGGTGCCGAAGCTTCGCGTTGGGCGGCGTTGGCGGTATCGGCATTGACATTGTTTTTCAGCCTGTCGTTGTTGACCGGGGCCGACTATGCCGATTCGGGCATGCGATTCGTCGAACAGCGTGCCTGGATTCCAACGTTCGATATCCATTACAACCTGGGCGTGGATGGGATTTCGATCGCTTTGATCGTACTGACGACCATTACCACCGTACTGGCGTTGATCGGCGCGTGGAGCGCGATCAGCAAGCGGGTGCATCAATACGTGGCGGCCTTCTTGTTTCTGGAAGGCATGATGATCGGTATGTTTGCCGCAACGGACGCGATCCTGTTCTATGTGTTCTTCGAAGCCATGTTGATTCCGATGTTTTTGATCATCGGCGTATGGGGCGGTCCGCGCAGGATTTATGCGGCAATCAAGTTCTTTCTTTATACCTTCCTGGGATCGGTGTTGATGCTGGTCGGGTTGGTTTACCTGTACATGAAAAGCGGCAGTTTCCAGTTGTCGGACCTGTATGCCCAGCCATTGAGCATGAAGGAGCAGACGTGGTTGTTCTTTGCTTTCTTCATCGCGTTTGCCGTGAAAGTGCCGATGTTCCCCGTGCATACTTGGCTGCCGGATGCGCACGTGGAGGCGCCGACGGCAGGTTCGGTAATCCTGGCAGCGATCATGTTGAAGATCGGTGGGTATGGATTTTTGCGTTTCAGCCTACCGATTACGCCGGATGCCGGGTATGAGTGGGCTTGGTTGATGATCGCGCTGTCCCTGATCGCGGTGATTTACATCGGCTTGGTGGCGCTGGTTCAGGAGGATATGAAGAAGCTGATCGCATATTCGTCGATCGCTCATATGGGGCTGGTCACGCTGGGCACCTTCATCGCCTTTGCACTGGTCCGCGATGGAAGCTTTCCTATCGTCATCGCGGGGGAAAGTCCGCAATCCACAGTCGGTGCAAACGCCGCCATTCTGGGTTTGCAAGGCGCGATGGTTCAAATGATTTCGCATGGTTTCGTTTCCGGCGCTATGTTCTCGTGCGTCGGTGTGTTGTATGACAGGATGCATACGCGCCAGATCGGTGATTACGGCGGTGTGGCCAATGTCATGCCATGGTTTGCTGCCTTTTCGATGCTGTTCTTCATGGCCAATGCCGGACTCCCGGGCACCAGCGGTTTTGTGGGCGAGTTTATGGTGGTTCTGGCCAGCTTTCAGAAGAGTCCACTGATCGCTTTGGGCGCTGCGACCACACTGATCATTAGCGCAGCCTATACGCTGTGGTTGTACAAACGGGTATTTTTCGGTGAAGTGGCCAATCCACGTGTCGCCGAACTCAAAGACATCAATGGCCGGGAGGTTATGGTGCTGCTGGTGTTTGCCGCAGGTGTGCTGCTGATCGGGGTATGGCCCAAGCCGCTTATCGACTTGATGGAACCGTCGATCACACAATTGGCGATGCAGATCGCCCAAAGCAAAGTGATGTAAGGAACCCTGAAGATGATCGCGTCGACTGCCGCCATGCCTACTGCTGTTGATGTATTGCCGTTACTGCCGGAGCTCGTGCTGGTCGGTGGCGCATTTCTACTGTTGATCGTCGACCTTTTCATCGGCGACCGGCATAAAGTCTGGACACATTGTCTGTCGGTATTGGTGCTGATTGCCGTACTGGGAATGCTGCTGACGGGAGTGGGCGGCGGCGGAACCGTATTCAATGGCATGTTCGTGCGCGATACGGCGGCCGATGTGATGAAGGTGGCGATTATCGTTCTCAGCCTGCTGACCCTGATTTACGGTTGGAGTTATCTGCGCGAGCGCAAGCTTTACAGTGGCGAAGTATCCGTGCTCGTGCTGATGGCGACGGCGGGCATGATGGTACTGGTCTCTGCCGGCAGTTTGGTCATGGTGTACCTTGGATTGGAGTTGCTGGCGTTGTCTTCTTATGCCTTGGTTGCTGTCGACCGGGATAGCCGGACGGCGACTGAGGCGGCAATGAAATATATCGTCCTGGGATCGCTGGCTTCAGGCTTGCTGTTGTATGGCATGTCGCTGATTTATGGCGCTACTGGTACGCTGAATCTCGCCGAGATTCATACCGCCATCATGACAACGAAAGAGCCGGTTTTGTTGTTGACCGGCACGATCTTCATGGTAGCCGGCGTCGCTTTCAAATTGGGCGCGGCGCCGTTCCACATGTGGCTCCCGGATGTTTACCAGGGTGCGACCGCGCCAGTGGCGCTGTTTGTCAGCTCCGCGCCGAAGCTGGCAGCCTTCGGTATGGCATGGCGCTTGCTGGAGGTAGGAGCCGGGCCGCTGGCCGATCATTGGCGTTGGCTGGTGGCGGGGTTGGCGGCGTTGTCCTTGCTGGTCGGTAATTTGATGGCGATCATGCAATCGAATCTGAAGCGGATGCTGGCTTATTCGACGGTATCGCATATCGGTTTCCTGTTGATGGGTTTGGCCGGTGGCGGAGAGTATGGATATGCGGCTGCTTTGTTCTATGCGATCAGCTATGGGTTGATGTCGACGGCGGCCTTCGGTGTGATCATTGCTCTTTCCCGGCAAGGTTTCGAAGCCGAGAATATCAATGATTTCAAAGGACTGAATGCGCGTAATCCTTGGATGGCCGGATTGATGCTCTGCGTGATGGCCTCGTTGGCTGGAATTCCTCCATTCTTGGGGTTCTGGACCAAACTGACCGTGCTGAATGCCGCTGTGCAAGGCGGTATGCTGTGGCTGGCGATTGTCGGCGTGATCTGCGCAGTGATCGGCGCGTTTTATTATCTCCGAGTGATCAAGGTCATGTACTTCGATGATCCTGTGGGACAGCCGTTGCCAAAGAATCAGGATCACCTGTTGGGAGTGGTCTTGGGCGTCAATGCATTGGGGTTGCTGATTCTGGGATTGGCTTGGAACCCGATCATGGCGTGGTGTCAGCAGGCGTTCGCTGGTTGAACGGCGTCTTTGCTGGAGGCGGCGGGATTTCTTGCCAAGTGGTTACGGAATGGCCGGAACATCAAATCGCAGGCGATTAGGACGCGCGTGTTTGAAGGTGTTCTGGTGTCGGTAAAGCGATTGATTCGGAGCATGATTGCCACTGCTCCCGCCGAAAGGCGGCATAGGTCGGAAACTATGCGTTTGCTGGTAACGTGCTGATCTCATGATTGATGCAAAATGATATGCCGCTGTTGCAATAGTCAGGCATGCTTGTCATAATCTCTCTCTTGCTGCGGGGTGGAGCAGTCTGGCAGCTCGTCGGGCTCATAACCCGAAGGTCGCAGGTTCAAATCCTGCCCCCGCTACCATGCATCGGCAGTTGGAAAATGCCTCTTTATCGAGGCTTTTTTCTTGACGGCGAGCTTGGGCTTGCGAAGATGTTTCGATATTTTCGCGCCGATCCAGCAATATCGGACAAGGGGCCCAATGCGGCCCCTTGTTCTTTTTGACAGGTATGACTTGCGGCATCAAAGGCATGAGCCGTACTCCATAGGATTTATCAGGCTGTGAACGACAAAGCGAACGAGATCTTCGAATTGTTGACTCCTATCGTTCAATCGATGGGGTTGGAACTGTTAGGTATCGAACTCCTGCCGGGTGCGGACGGAGCGCTGTTGCGGCTGTATATCGATGTGTTGAAAGAGAATCGGGAAAATGGCGCCGTTACCATCGAAGATTGCGAAAAAGTCAGTCACGAAGTCTCGGCGCAGCTGGACGTGACCGATCCGATCCAGGGACATTACACGCTGGAAGTTTCCTCTCCCGGCGTTGACCGTCCTCTGTTCACTGTGGAGCAATTTGCGGATTATTGCGGCTCATCGGTCAAGGTAACCTTGCGGGTGCCGCAGAATGGGCGCCGCCGGTTGCAAGGTGAAATACTCAAAGTGGAGGATCAAACCATCGTGTTGTCGGTAAATGACGAAGAGATCGCGGTGGCGCTGACCAATATTGATAAGGCTCGATTGATCCCGGATTGGGCGGCAATGGGGC
>JAITWM010000145.1 GCA_031285265.1 Lysobacteraceae bacterium | reverse complement strand
ATCGATGCCTTACGCGCCGGGTAGTAGCCAAAGAACAGGCCAGTGGCGATGGAGAACGCCGCCGCCAGCGCGACGACCTGCCCGTTCAAGGCCACCGGCAGGTCGCTGAGCTTGCCGACGATCAAGGCGCCAGCCACGCCAATCGCGATGCCGATGACGCCGCCGATCAGCGAAATCAGCATCGCTTCGGTCAAGAACTGCCTGCGAATGTCCGTAGGGCCGGCACCGATGGCCATCCGCAATCCGATTTCACGGATCCGCTCGGTGACCGACACCAGCATGATGTTCATGATTCCGATACCGCCGACGATAAGCGAGATCGTCGCCACCGCCCCCAGCAACAACGACATCAACCGGGTCGTGGCGGTCCGGGTCGCAACGATTTCAGCAATGTTGCGAACGACGAAATCATCCTCGTCGCCAGGGCCTATTCTGTGCCGTTGCCGCAACAGTGCTTCCACCTCGTTTTGCACATAACTCAGGTCTTTGGCATTGGCCACTGTCAACGCAATCTGCGATACCGCACCCGCCGGCACCCCCATTGCTCCCATCAAGCGACGTCGCGCGGTTTCCAATGGCACCATCACGACATCGTCCTGGTCCTGGCCGAAGTTACCCTGTCCTTTTCCTTTCAACGTACCGACCACGGTAAACGGTACCCGGCCGATACGAATCGTTTCCCCGATGGCATTTTCATCACCGAAAAGGGTCCGGCGCACGGTCTCTCCAAGGATCACTACCTTGGCCGCACTGGTGTAATCCTGGGTATTGAACCACTCGCCCCGGTTCAATTGCCAACTGTTGATAACGAAGAAGTCCGGCTGCACGCCTTGCCACGAAGTCGATGCATTGTTCTCGGCGAACACGACCTGTACGTTGCCACGCAACGAGCCTGCCACATATTGCACCTCGGGGATTTCGTTACGAATCGCTTCGGCGTCGCTTTCCTTCAATACGAAAAGGCTGCTGGCGCTTTGCCGCACGCCTCCACCGACTGCGCGTCTGGCATTGGGTCCTATATCCAACCGCTGCGACCCCAGTCCGGCAACCATCTTGTCGATTTCCGCCTGTGTCCCTTGTCCAACCGAGACCATCACGATGACCGCCGCGATACCGATGATCACTCCCAATGATGTCAATGCACTGCGCATCCAGTTGCCGCGCAATGCGAAAATCGCGGTCCGGAGAACGTCCAGGTATTTCATGCCTGACCCTCCGCTTCTGAAAACAGCCGGCCATCCTGCATCACATAGGTGCGATCGGCATGAGCCGCCACATGGGCATCGTGCGTAATCAGCACCACGGTATGCCCCTCATCGCGCAACCGCTTGAACAATGCCAGGATTTCCTCGCCAGTTTTGCTATCGAGCGCACCGGTAGGCTCGTCGGCCAGGATCAGCGGCGGCGCGTTGATCAACGCTCTGGCGATAGCGACCCGCTGCTGTTGTCCGCCGGACAGCTCGGCGGGACGGTGCGAGCCGCGTTCGGCCAGCCCGACCTCGGCCAGCGCCTGACTGGCCCGCGCATGCCGTTCGTGTATTGGTACCCGTGCATAGCTGAGCGGCATGGCGACATTCTCCAATGCCGTCATTCGCGGCAACAGATTGAATCCTTGGAAAACGAATCCGATCTTGGAGCAGCGCAATATCGCCAATTGCTCGGCATCCAATGTGGAAACATCCACACCATCGCATTCGTAGATCCCGGAAGTCGGTGTATCCAGACAGCCGATCATGTTCATCAGCGTCGATTTCCCCGAGCCCGAGGGCCCCATGATGGCGACGAAATCGCCGCGCGCGATGCTCAAACTCACATCTTTGAGCGCCACGACCTCGGCCTCAGTTCCGGCTGCGTAGACCTTACCCAAGTCACGGGTCAGAATGACCGGCGGCTGTGACGTAGTGATCGTCATGATTCACTCCCTGGCACGTTCGCCGGTGATCACAGCATCGCCATCCCGGATTCCTCCACCCGATATTTCAGTCATCGTACCGTCGCTGGCCCCGACCCGAACCGTAACCGCCTGCGGTGCATTGTTGACTAGACGATAGATCTGGGCACGCTTCGCGTTGACCAGCTCGGATAGCGCCATGTCCCACGTTTTGCGTTGCTCGTCGTTCAATGTCGATCGGAAAGCGGCAAAATCCGTCTGGAAACGCTCCATCATGCGCTGGCGAATCTGCGCCTGCATATTGCCCGAAGGCGCCACATTGCCCATTCCCGGCGGCAGCCCTCCTCGCATCCCCAAGCCTCCTCCGCTTGCGCTTCCCGTTGGGGATTGCGTTTGACGAGCCGTCTGCCGTTCCTTCACCACAGCAAGCGCCGCATCGAAAGCTCCCTGTTGCTTGGAATCGACCTGCAAGGCCGCAACGGTGCGTGTCAGATCGTCGACGATACCGCTGCCGTCTCTGCCACCAGCACGCGGATTGACCGCCGCCGTCCCGCCATCGGCAGGCTTGTATCGCAATGCGCTATTGGCGACTTTCAGTACATCCTCTCTCTTGCTGACTTCGATCTCCGCATTGACCGTCAGGCCAGGAAGCAGAATTCCATCGCTATTGTCCACCGTTACGATGACCGGGAAGGTTACGACGTTGTTCGCTGTGGTTGCCGACAAGCGCACCTGCTCGACGCGGCCATCAAACCGGCGATTCGGGAAGGCATCGACGGTGAACGCCACATTTTGCCCAACCTTCACTTGTCCTATATCCGATTCGTCGACCGACAGCTCGATTTTCATCTTGCTCAGATCTTCGGCGATCACGAACAATTCCGGGGCCTGCAGACTGGCGGCAACGGTCTGACCGGGTTCGATGGCACGTGTCAGTACCACTCCATCGACAGGGGACCGGATGACGGTACGATCCAGATTGACCTGAACCGTTTCAGTCGATGCCACCTGCTGCCGAATCTGCGCCTGCGCGGAATTGACCTGCGCGCGCGCTTGATCCAACGCCGCTCTCGCCAGATCGACATCGCTGCGCGCCACCAACTGCTGCTCGACCAATTCGGCTTTGCGCCGATAGTCCAGTTCGGCATTCCGTAGCGTTGCCTGCGCCTGCGTCAACGAAGCGCGCGCACTGGCGATCTGAGCGTTGCCTTGAGCGATCTGGGTTTCGTAAGCCTTCGGATCGATCCGCGCAATGATCTGGTCTTTTTCGACCGGATCGTTGTAGTCGACCAACACATCGATGATCTGCCCGGATACCTGGCTTCCCACCGTAACGGTGGATATGGCGCTCAATGTGCCAGTCGAAGAAATGGCGACTCGTATGTCGCCACGTTCCACAATGCTCGTACGGTAACCGCTCTCCGCATCGATGCTGCGCTGCCGCTGCCAATACCAGCCGCCACCGGCAACGATAGCAAGTACGATCACGCCGATGACGGCTTTCCTGGTCCGCGATTTACCCTGGCGCAAGCGAAGATCTGTGGAGTTCATACCATCAACCATTGGATACGGGAAACTTATTCAAGCAACGCGTCATGACGACGCGCGTTGACACCATGTCACACGACGCGGACGAATCGACGAAGAACCATTCAGGCGACGAAGCACAATGATACCGTCGTCCCTTCGCCGGGGGCGCTTTCCAATTCCACCGTCCAGCCGCATCGATCACTCAAACGGCGAACGATCGACAACCCTAGCCCAACCCCTTGCCCGCGATCCTGTTCGGCGCGAAAAAACGGCTCGAACACTTGGGCGACCGTCTCTGCCGACATGCCGATACCGGAATCCTGCACACGGACTCGATCCTCTTCGACGAAAACCTTGATCTGTCCTTGATCGGTATAGTTGCATGCATTGCGCAACAGATTGCTCACGACTACGTGCAGCGCGCGTGGAGAACCATGCAATGTAGGATGCGCCGCACACTCCAGCGACAGCATGATCGGCTTGTCGCCCAGCAAATGCCGCGCATTATCGACTTCATACTCGACAACCTCGCATACATCGAACCACTCGCGCTGCGGTTCGATCCCGGATTCGCGAGCCAGGATCAGGAATGCATCGATCACGGCTTCCATATCGCGTCCGGCACGCTGGATCCGGCGCAACGCACGTTCCAAGCGCGGCGTCAGATCCGGATCGGTCAACCCCATGTCGCTGGCGACCCGTATGACCGTCAGCGGCGTACGCAGTTCATGACTGGCGTCCCGCGTGAAATTCTGTTCGCGCGCGAGCTGAGCAGTCATGCGTACCGCCAGAATATACAATGCATTGGCTAGTTGCTTGGCCTCCTCTTGTATGCTCGCCGGCAGTTTGTCCGGCGCCAGCTCGCTGACGTCCGGGTTGCGCGGATCCCAACGTGAAACCCGCCGCGCCAGCCAGGTGACCGGGGCAATCAATCGTTTGGAAAACCTGTAAGCCTGCCAAGTCACCAGGCAAATCAACAGAACCGCCAGTATGGCGGGCAGGAATCCATACCAGAATCCGGCATTGATCGCTTGCCGCGCCATGAAAATCAGATACAAGGTGCCCGTTTCGCGCCGTTCGACCAGTACCGCTTGTGCGCCGTCATCCAGTGAGTGGAACCCAAGGCTCAACCCGCGCAGTTCTTTGGGCAACACCGACAATGGCTCGCCGGGCGCAAGAAAGTAACCGCGCAGGTTATAGACATTGGGCAGCCGCGCATCGGGAGATGCCTCTCGTGTCGTCCAGTAATAATCCGCCTCTTTCCTCAGCGTGGCTCTGACGACACTATCGCCGAATACCGACAGTGCAATGTAGTAACTCAATAGGATCGCCACACTGACGATCGTCAGCTGCAAAATGAAGACGATCCTTATCTTGCGCGGCAATCCGTGTGGCAATCCAGTTCTCCTCTTAACAAGACGGCAACGCCGGGCTCCAATGAGTCCAAACTCCAAAAGAGCCGGACAGCGCCGTTCTCAATATTTCAAGATTTCACGCACCCACCGGCTGGCCGATGTCGGCGATACGGTAACCCGCACTCTGGACCGTATGCAGCAACGGGCGCTCGTATGGTTTATCGATGACTTTGCGCAAATTGTACAGGTGGCTGCGTAATGTATCGGAATCTGGAAGACCATTACCCCAGATTTCACGTTCGATCTCCTGTCGACTGACCACTCGCGGCGACTCACGCATCAGAATCGTCAATAGCTTCAGCCCGATCGGCGAAAGCTGCAATTCGGTATTCCCTCGCGTGACGCGCAAACTCACCGGATCAAGAATCAGATCGGCCACTTTCAATACTTCGGAACCGACCTGACGCCGCTCGCGCCGGATCAGGGCGCGCAATCGCGCTTCCAACTCCTGAATCGCGAACGGTTTAGACAGATAATCGTCGGCACCGCTCCCGAGCCCGGTAAGTTTGTCGTCCAACGTATCGCGCGCGGTCAGCATCAGAATCGGTGTCGACTTACGCGCTTCATTGCGCAGATGTTTGCACACTTCGATGCCGCCCATGCGCGGCAGCATCAGATCCAGTACGATCACGTCGTAGTTGTTCTCCGTTGCCAAACGGTAACCGTCCAGCCCATCGACGGCATAATCCACTTCAAAACCGCGATTTTCCAGATACTCCCCGACCATTTCGGAAATATTGCGATTATCCTCGACGATCAAGATCAATCCTGGAGTGTCTTTATTCTGACTCATCATTACGCCTTTTCACCCCTTCAGCTTTGTGAAATATGCCTCATGTGTAGTCTAGACGGCGTGAAGAAATGCCTCGTAAACCTAATTCCATCAATGTATTGACAATGGCATCCAGATGGATTCGGTGACAGATACGGCACCCGCGAAATCACAGAAGCGGCCGCAATACCGGCCAAATGTTATCCAGTATTTTGGACTGTGCCGCTGCTGTCGGATGCACACCGTCGGCCTGCATCAAATCGGGCTGTAACGCTACTCCTTCCAGAAAAAAAGGCACCACGGCGGTACCGTATTGTTCCGCCAAATCCACATAGATCTTGCGCAGGCGCTGACGATATGCCGGGCCGTAGTTCGGCGGTACATCGATACCAAGCAACAGCACCCGGGCGTTCGCTGCTTGGCTGAGTACAATCATGCGTTCCAAATTTCCGCGTAATTGCGACAATTGCAAGCCACGCAGCGCATCGTTACCACCCAATTCGATCACGACGACCGCTGGTTGATGCCGG
>JAITWM010000139.1 GCA_031285265.1 Lysobacteraceae bacterium | reverse complement strand
ATCGCGTGGTGGCGATGCGATGGTAATGGAGGCACGCAGGAGCATGTTTTCGAATCGTATCGCACTCCCTGTGCACCAAGTACCGGGCCGATGGAATTCGTTGTCCAAAAGCCGGGTTTCCCGATGCGGTTCGTCTTGGCGAAGAGGAATGCCGGTCGTGCTTTCAATCGATCTTTGATGTGGCCGTCAGTAAATGTGTGATCATCGCGCGCAGTGCCGCGGGTGAAACGGGTTTGGCGAGGAATCGGTATCCGAGCTTGGCGATCTGTTGCTGCACGGTTTCATCGCGTTGTGCGGAAACGACTAGCACGGCAGGCATTATCGGCCAATGCGCGGCGATGGATCGCAATACATCCAACCCGGTGATGTCGCCCAACTGGTAATCGAGCAGGATCAAATCAGGAGGCGGCGATGAGTCCATCAACGACAATGCGCTGTTTTGGTCGTGCGCTTGGGCGACTCGGCATCCCCAGCTTTCGAGCAATGCACGGGTGGCTGCCAGCACATGGGGGTCGTCATCGAGGCACCATATCGAAGCGTCGCGCAACAACGAGCGATTTTCCGGCATCGACGTTGCGGGCGTGGGTGCGGCCTGCGTGAGTGGTGCTGGCGTTTCGTCGGATAATGGCACTTCGATCGAGAACACGCTGCCGTGTCCAGGCCGCGAGCGCAGCCCGATCTCGTGGCCCAGTAGAAGCGCGATGCGCTGGACGATCGACAGTCCGAGCCCGGCGCTGCGCGCATCGCGCTGGATACCATTGTCCAGGCGCTCGAATTCTTTGAAGATCATTTGATACTTGTTCTCCGGAATGCCGATGCCGGTATCCCATACTTCGATCCGGATCTTTCCGTTCCCACGGCGGCAACCGAGCAGCACTCGGCCGTGCGAAGTGTATTGGATTGCATTGGACAGAAAATTCTGCAAGACGCGTCGCAACAATGTGGGGTCGCTGTGCACGGTGCAATGCGCAGGCACCCAATGCAGTTCGAGGCCGTGTGCGTGTGCCAGGATTTCGGACTGTATCGCCAGTTCGGACAACAGCGGCGCCAGAGCGATCGATTCGAAACGCGGCTGCAATGCGCCCGCTTCCAGCCGGGAGATGTCAAGTAGGCTGCTTAGCAGGCTATCTTGAGCATTCAACACATTTTCGATGAGGTCGATCAATTGCTTCACGGGAGGCGTCAGGGGATGGTGATGCAGGGCTTCCAGGAGCATGCGCGCAGCGTTGGCCGGTTGCATCAGGTCGTGCACTGCCGATGCGATGAAGCGCGCTTTGTAATGATTGACGGACTCGGCCGAGGCCTTGGCTTCGCGGAGGTCTTGTGTGCTCGCTTGGATGCGTTTCTCCAGGCTGCTGACCAGAGTGCGCAGGTCGCGTGCCGCTGTCTTGTAGGTGGTGATATCGGCGAAGCTGGTGACGAATCCGCCTTCAGGGAGAGGATTCCCATGGATTTCCAATATGGTCCCATTGGGCAGTTTGCGTTCGTATATATGTGCGTTGCCGCTGCGCAGGTGCATGATTCGACGCTCGATCGATTCATCGACCGAGCCGGAGCTGAGCCAGCCGCGTTTGGCGTTGTATCGAAGCAGATCCTCAATCGGCCGGCCGGCTTGAAGCAGATTATCGGGAAAGTCGAAGATCTCGCGGTAACGCGAATTCCAAGCCACCAGGCGCATGTCGGCATCGACGACACTGATGCCTTGCGGCAGGTGTTCCAGGCTGCGGCTCTGTCCTTCGGTTGCCTGGCGGGCGGCATCGATCAATTTGTCGTGGGTCGAACGTAGGGATTCAGCGTGATGGGCCACCATACGTTCGAGTTCGTGGCGGCTGTGCTGCCGCAATCGATTCAGGCGAATGCGTTGCCTGATGAACAGGCCGAGCAGGATTATCGGCAGCCATGCCGCCAGGGTGATTGCGGCGGCGGACAGCGCTGCCTTGTCGCTGCGATCACGTTGTAATTGATGCAGTGTCCACTGCGGCTGCCTTATCGGCATCGATCGCCAGAGCCATCGGCCTTCGGTGATGGGTTGTGCAAGCTGGATGCGGCGGGTGCCGTCATCCAGCGTTTCCAGGAGCCGGATGCGGCTGGGACGGATCTCGTGGTTCAGGTATTGGCGTGTTTGGGACAGATAGTCACGTGTGGTGTTATCCATCGGGTGCAATTCACGATACATCCAGTCGGCGTTGCTGGAGAGAAAGACGATATCGTGTTCGTCGCTGAGCAGTAGTGTCGTGTTGCTTTTGTTCCATTCGTGTTTGATTTCATCCAGACTGATTTTTGCCACAATGACGCCGATAGGTTCGCCATGTTGATCGCGGATGGCTTCGGCGATGTAATAGCCGGGTTTCAGCGTTGAGACACCGATGCCGTAGAAGTCGCCGGACCCATGCCGAATAGCGTTGCGGAAGTATGGCCGGAAGCCGTAATTCTGGCCGACATTGCCGGAAGGATCGCGCCAGTTGTTGGCGGCCAGCGCGTTGCCTTGCCGGTCCAGCAACGATAGTGTCGAAAGGTGTGTGACGCCGTTGGCTTGTTCCAATTTGATGTTGAGCCGGCGGGTGGTCGCCGCGTCCAAGGGCTCGGGGGATTCCAATGCGGCGCGCAGTTCCGGATCGAGCGCCAGTACGGTGGGCAGGACGCGGTAGCGATCGATCAGCCGTTGCAGCGACTGACCATACGCGCGCAGTTCGTTGTCCATCAGACGGCTTTCCCGTTCTCTGGCATGTATGCCGGTGAAATACGCGGCAATAATTGCCGAAGCAGCGATCGCGACGCCCAGCGACAGAGCGGTGGCGATCCTGATCGAGTAACGGCGTCTTGCGGTTGGTGTTTGTCGGAACATCTGTGAGCGATGGGGACGCTGCTTTGTGCATCCTCAGAATACCGTGCCGAGAGGGCCGATAGTTAGGAACGCGTCATTCGGTGCAAGCGGCCTATGGACTACAGCGTTGTCCGGCCCGTATCGCTGTCCTTTTACCGAGGATGTGGTCATTCACGAGTATCGATAGAAACCCATGCCATGCCGGCCGGCACGTTCGAAGCGATCCGTATTCATGGTGGCCGGTCTTGGCGGCAGATCGTTGCGGCGCGGCGGCGCCTGCGCCTGCGCCCGCAGGGATGGCGCACCCCGGGAAATATCCGCTGCGAATGGCGAAAACACGGCTGACGGGCAACGCATCCTGGCCGCTCTCGACATAGGCCATCACGCAAGATGCTTGTCGCATGCCTGTAAAGTATGACGAGAGAAAACGCGGCCGGGACGTGCATGCCGGCGAATGCTGGAAGTGTTACCGCGTGCATTTCCCGGGAGACACTCGCCGATGCCATAGTATGAACATGCAACCGGACACGGAACCACCGTCTGTTCCGCTGATTGCCCATAACGCACGCTAAAGCACTAAACTGCCGCGCAGCGATCACTTAGAATTCCGTCATCCCCCCAGAGTACCTTCATCCATGTCCACCGAAGATTCCAACCAGGCCAACAAAGATTTCAAGGAAATCGCGCTCGAGTACCATCGTTCGCCGAGACCGGGCAAGATCAAGGTTGCGCCGACCAAGCCGATGTTCACGCAGCGCGATTTGGCGCTGGCTTATTCGCCCGGTGTGGCCTACGCCTGCGAAGCGATCGTCGACAATCCGCAACAAGCGGCCGAAATGACCGCGCGCGGCAATCTGGTCGCGGTGGTGACCAATGGGACAGCGGTGCTGGGGTTGGGCAATATCGGGCCGCTGGCCGGTAAGCCGGTGATGGAAGGCAAAGGTGTGCTATTTCAGAAATTCGCCGGCATCGATGTGTTCGATATCGAAATCAGCGAAAACGATCCGGATAAATTGGTCGATATCATCGCCAGTCTGGAACCGACATTCGGCGGCATCAATCTGGAAGACATTAAAGCACCGGAGTGTTTCATCGTCGAGCGCAAGCTCCGCGAACGGATGAATATTCCGGTATTCCACGATGATCAGCATGGTACGGCGATCATCGTCGGCGCGGCGGTGGTCAATGCGTTGCAGGTCATCGGCAAGAAGATCGACGAAGTGAAGCTGGCGACCTCGGGCGTGGGCGCTGCGGGCATTGCCTGCTTGGATATGCTGGTGTCGCTGGGTATGAACCCGAAGAACATCCTGGCAGTCGATCGTGAAGGCGTGCTCTATACCGGTCGCAGCAACATGGATCCGGACAAGACTCGTTATGCGCGTGATACCGACAAGCGTACGCTGGCCGATATCGTTGAAGGCGCGGATATTTTTCTGGGACTTTCCGCTGCCGGCGTACTCAAGCCGGAGATGGTGGCGACCATGGCCGATCGGCCCATCATCCTGGCGCTGGCCAATCCCGACCCGGAGATATTGCCGGAAGATGCGCGTAAAGTGCGCCCGGATTGCATCATCGCCACCGGCCGCTCGGATTATCCCAATCAGGTCAACAATGCTTTGTGCTTCCCCTATATCTTCAGAGGGGCGTTGGACGTCGGCGCGACTGTCATCAACGAAGCAATGAAGCGTGCCTGTGTGTATGCCATCGCTGCGCTGGCGCGCCGTGAGGCCTCCGATCTGGGTACGGCTTATGGTGATGAAATACCACATTTCGGGCCGGAATATCTGATTCCGCGTCCGTTCGATCCGCGCCTGTTGGTTGAATTGGCACCGGCGATCGCTCAGGCCGCGATGGACTCGGGTGTGGCGACACGTCCTCTCGAAGACATCGAAGCTTATCGCGAAAGACTGGGTCAATTCGTTTACCGCACGAGTTTGGCGATGAAGCCGGTATATGATCGGGCGCGTTCGGACAAGAAACGGGTGGTCTACGCGGAAGGCGAGGAAGAAGTAGTGTTACGTGCGGTGCAGACCGTGGTTGACGAAGGATTGGCGTTCCCGATTCTGATCGGTCGCCCGGATGTGATCGGATCACGGATCAAACACTTGGATTTGCGTTTGACGCCGGGGGAGGACTGCGATGTGATCAATATCCTCGGCGACTCGCGGCTCAGCGATTACTGGCAGTATTACCATTCGTTGACCGAACGCCGGGGCGTGACGCCGACGGCGGCAAAAAATCTGATGCGCTCGCGGCCGACGCTGATCGCAGCAGCCATGGTAGCCCGGGGGGCGGCCGATGCGATGATCTGCGGTATCGTCGGGCGGTTCCACAAGAAGCTTGGTTATATCCGCAGTGTGATTCCGCTGGAACCGCGCGTGCAATCCACCTCGGCGATGACCGGCGTAATCAATTCGCAAGGTGCCTGGTTCTTCGTCGATACGCACGTGCAGGCGGACCCGACCGCCGAACAGATCGCTGAGGCGACATTGCAAGCGGCATATCGATTGAAGTTGTTTGGCATTACGCCGAATGTTGCGCTGCTGTCGTATTCCAATTTCGGCAGTTATGACTCGCCGAGCTCGAACAAGATGCGCAAAGTACGGGAGTTGTTGCTTGCCCGCGTGCCGAAATTGAATGTGGACGGCGAAATGCAGGGCGATACCGCTTGGGATGAGGTGTTGCGGCGACGGATCATGCCCAATACCACGTTGACCGGACGCGCCAATCTATTTGTGTTGCCGAATCTGGAGGCCGCCAATATCGCCTACAACCTGGTGCGCGTATTCACCGATGGCGTGGCGATCGGTCCGATCTTGATGGGTGTTTCCAAGCCGGCGCATATTCTGACTACCTCGGCGACTTCCCGCCGCATCGTCAATCTGACCGCGATCGCGGCAGTGGATGCACAGATTCGTCAACAGCGCGAAGCGGAACGGGAAAATTAAGCAGCGTGACGGTCGATTTTGAAAATGTGATGACCCCGGTCGCGGGGTCGTTGCGTGGATAGAACGAGTGTTGGTTGAAAAATTAGGGGAGTACGATTTTTCGCAGCGACTTGCTTACAGCTGCCGTATCGGAAACATGGAATGATGTTGCTGATGGAATTGACGGTGTCGCCGCTGGGTATGCGGTAATCGGGTAATCCACACCCTCTTTTATGAAGACAGGACGACATCTCATAAATCTCCCTTCCACGGGGTAGCAGAGATTGCATCCGAGAGGTTGTTGATACTAGTGCGACCGACGGGCGCCTGCATCGGGTGTCGGGACACCTGCTGCTCGGTGTCTATCGTCAGCGGTGTGGACGGAGAATTACTGCTCTATTGGCGGAGATGGAAATCTACGAGAGAGTTGGTGGCCTTGAGCGATCCTTCAAGCCAATACGGCACACAGGCCGATGGGTGCGGGTGTCTGGTTGTCGTTTAGGTTCCCTTGGAGCATTCCCCATACAAATAGGCACTCGGATCAGTGGAGCCTTTTAGCATATTTCCCAATCCAGAAAGCCCCATTAAGAAGTTCAAGTTCACTGCGATGCAATTCCCCAAGTAAGTAGACACCGGTATAATCCGGCACTCGCTTGGGATTCAGTAAATGCCGGCTGATATTTTAGTTTCATTATGTTTGATTGGTGAAAGAAAAATATTAGATAATATTTTATCTGATTCATTTTCATTTGAAGTTTTATAGCTATTCGGCAGTCTTTTATCCGTCTCATCCATTCATTGCTTTCGATATTAAAGTGGTTGCCGAAAGATGAGCTTTCAAGGTTGTATCTTCCTCCTTTGACAGGGCTAATGATGTGCGCAGCATCTAAAGCACCCTGAGTCTTTTCTTCGGCAGTGGCGTACTCGCCATAAGTTATAAATAGCTTGCATTCTCGTATGTTTTATTTTTTGCGGGAAGTTCTATAAGACGCTTCAAACGCGGAGTCGCTATCTGGAAGATAAGCCTGTTCGACTGTGAAAGTGGATAGACCTTAATGTCATATCGTAAGCTTTCCCGTCAAAGCGAGCACTGAAAAAGTAAAAATTCCGGCAGCTTTCAGTTGGTGCTTGGTAGGCGTCGGTTTGCCCGAGGTATCGTGGAGGCATTGTTTGCTGTAGTCGAGCATCTGCCGCCAAGCGGCTTCATGGACGTTTTCAAGTCGAGAAAATAGGTATGGATCTATGACTTTCTCGCGGAAGGTGCGGTTGAAATGCTCGATATAGGCACTCTGGTCGGCGATAGTCGGATCTGAAATCCACATGGAAGACGCTGTGTAATGCGAGTTTACGTCATGTATAGAGGTCAGATGATATATTACGCGGATGTAGGGTTGCAGTCTGTGTCAGGAAGTTCCGTATATATGCTGGTAAAATATATTACTCATGAGCGTGTCAATGTATGAATGAAAAATATAAGAAGAGAGCGCTCATTACCGGGATAACCGGTCAGGATGGGATATTGTTGGCTGATTTCTTGATGGGGAAAGGATACGATGTCTTCGGTTTCGCTAGGCACGAGTCCGTTGTATCAAGGGTGGACCTGAGAAATCTATTCGATAAAGTAACGGTAGTCAGTGGCGATCTTGGAGACCCCACCGACATAATAGATGCCATACAGCATCTTCAGCCAGACGAGGTATACAATTTAGCGTCACAATCGGCTCCAGGAAGATCTTGGCTTCATTCCGTAGAGACCGGCGAAATTACCGGAATGGCTGTTCACCGGTTGTTGGAGGCCGTTAGAAGGTTCAAGCCGGATTGCAAGGTGTATCAGGCATCGTCTTCGGAGATGTTTGGGGAGGTGTTGGAATCCCCACAGAACGAGGATACACCCTTTAATCCTTCCAATCCTTATGCTGCGGCAAAAGTCTACGCTCATTATCTGTCGAAGATTTATCGCAGAAGCTACAAGATGTTTGTTGCTTGTGGGATACTTTTTAACCATGAAAGTCCATACCGCGGTATGAATTTCTTAACGCAGAAGGTTACATACGGAGCGGCATGCGCGAAGTTGGGAATAGATGATTCAAGTGCGTTGAACGAGGAAGGGGACCCGATCGTACAGGGCGGAAAATTA
>JAITWM010000088.1 GCA_031285265.1 Lysobacteraceae bacterium | reverse complement strand
TGACCACGATCGGCGCACCTTTCTCGGCGATGTAGCTCAATGCCGGTTCGACCTCGGTGAATACCCGATAGAAGGCGGTCGGAATACCGTGCCGCGCCAGAAAATCCTTGGCGAATGCCTTGCTGCCTTCCAATTGCGCGGCGGCGGCGCTTGGGCCAAAGATGAACAACCCTTCGGAACAAAAACGATCGACCACACCCGCGACCAGAGGCGCTTCGGGGCCGACCACGGTGATGGCGATCGATTCACGCCGGACCAGATCGAGCAAGCCATCGATATCGGTGGCGGAGACTGCCGCATTACAGCATTTGTGCTCGGTGGCCGTACCGGCATTGCCGGGTGCGACGAACACTTGATCGACGCGTGGCGATTGCGCGAGTTTCCAGGCCAGGGCGTGTTCACGGCCTCCGGAGCCGATGACGAGCAGTTTCATGGAGATGGGTTTCCTCGATTTGGGGAGTCTTCAACAAGACAGTCTTCACGCATCAGTGCTTCCGGCACCGGATAGGCGCTTTGGGTTGCATCATAGTCGAGGCGATATTCGCGTTGCACGGTTTTGCCGCATTCGACCCCGCGTTCAGTGACCACCAGTGGGTAGAAAGCCGCCGCGCCATCGCGACCGTCGAATTTCAATGTGAAATCCAGGTTGAAGAAATGCGATCGGCATTCTTCACTGGGATCTTCCTCGCAGTCGTACCAGCCGCCATTGTTGATGCTGTCGCGCAGGCTGGCCAGATGGAGAAACGTTTTGCCTATCGGAGCCAGCAGCGTTTGCGACTGCAATAGAAAACCTTGCCCCGCCCAGCCATCTTTGATCAGAAAGGCGGAAGTACCCGCCCCCACCTTCACGATCGAATCGACTTGTCCGGCGTTTCCGTAACTGCCGAAGGGTTGGTTCAGCGAGTGCGACACGATTTCCAAGCGTTCCGGTTGTTCCTGTAGCAGATAGAAATCGATCAGGCCCGGTTCCGGATGACCGGCGTGGCTGATGTTTCCGCAGATGGCCAGCCACAGCCGGGAATGTCCATCGGCTTCTTCCCAATATTGAGCGCAGACGCTTCTGGCGATATCCCGGCCCGGCGCATCGGCGAAACCGTCGGATGCGTGTTCGTCCGTTTCCTTGTATTCCTGCCGCCATTCTCCATCGATTCGTGCTTCTTCTCCGTAGTGCTCGTGCAGGAAGGCGGACAGTTTCGCTTCTCTGTCGAGAGGAAGAGGGGAGAGCGCGACGGTTTCTCCGGCGGTGGAGTCGACGTTCTGAGTTCCGCCTGTGGGTGGCGATTGGCATGCCGATAGGGCCGATAACAACAATGCTCCCATTGCTATTGGACGACGGCGAAACGATAGAACCATGGCAAAGAGCGTGGTAGCCGGTTGCCAGAGCAATGCTGAGATGCTTTTTCGATAAGAATGTGACTTTCCTGGCATTCCATTACGAGTCGAGGGTTCCATTGTCGGTTCCGATGTGTGTGTGTGATTCAAACGAATATTCTACTCAGCGGGCCGAGATTGTGCCGCTCCGTCCGGCTCATGTTTTGGAAAACTTGTACCGGAACGCTCGGGTACAGACGCTCCGGTATGGGGAATCAGAGTTGCCTGCTGACGCTCCGATAGATATTGCGCCCAAGGCCGATATGGGTACTGGTTCCGGTATCGGCTGGATGTAGTCACCTTTTGTCCGGCAAATTCTCGATACCGAACAGGAATTGCGTCGTATCGTCCAGAAAGCCGATTTCCGTATTGTTGGGCCGCCAGCGTGCATTCAAGTTGACATGCGTATAAGCACCGCGCACGTAGTAGTAAGTCACACCGCAGGATGTATAGCTTGCCGGGTTCTTACCGGGTTTGAACCAGTGCTTGATTAATGCGGATATCTGGAAATCCTTGGCAGGGAGCGGATGCAACGAGAAACCGATATGCATCTGCCTGCGCGATGCTGCCGAAAAATGGCTACCAATAATGCATCAGGGTTTTCGTCATCGATAAATGTTACAGATGAGGATCGAATGGTCCGGGTCGGGGTATTCCATCAATCGCGGTGCACGTCCGCGCTCGGATTGCTCCGACTCATTGAATTCCGCTCCCAAGTTTTGTCGGAGTATTTCACGGGCTTCTTCTACCGGAAGATCGATCTGGATGGCGTATTTCAATTCCGGCGCGCCTATCGGAATGGCAAACTGATATACCGGCAGGTCATGAAAAAATTCTTCCAGGCAGTAATAGGCCACCCCGGTTTCGGTGTCTATGGAACAGGGTTCGATGTTCAGGCCGCGTAGATACGGATGGCTGGCGTATCCGGTCTTGCTGTCCAGATACAGGTCGCCGAAGAGACATTGCGGAAAACCGGAGAGCATCTGCTCGAATGGCGTCAATGCAGGATCCGTTGGATTCTCATTGGCCGGTATCGATGCCGTGGCGGCGGCGCAGTTGTTGCGGACGGGAATATCGTTTGCGACATATTGCCATTGGGTTTGGTCGAACGTCAGTGTGTAGGTGTGCTGTACTGGGGTACCGCATTCGATGCCGCTTTCAGAAATTTTCAAGGGATAGAGCGAGGCGTCGGAATTGCTGACGTCGATTTGCATGTCGTATCTGAGATCGATGAATTTCGCCTGACAAGCGCCGGTTGGATCTTCCTTGCATTGTTCCCAGCTACTGGCGCCATGGTGGTCGGCCCGGTCGCTCAAGTAGGCGGCGGGAACCACTGTATCCACCTTGACGATCCATAAGGATTGCGCGTTGAGCGGTTGGCCGGTAGATACCGGCTTGCTATTGGCGACTTTGAAACCTTGCATTTCCCGTCCCAGCGGGATGACGGAGACCGTATTCTCTACGCCGCCGGTGGGTTGATTAAGTGCGCTTGCGATGATCTCCAATTGGTCCGGACTTTCCCGCAACAGGTAAAAATCGATCGATCCCGCCGCATCGGGACTGCTGTCGTTGTGTACGCTGCATACGGCCAACCACAGCCGGGACTCCCCTGCGAGGCTGTCTTGATATTTGGCGCAGACGGAGCGGCGAACGCGCTGTTCGGGTTGATTGCGGTCCTCTTGTTCCCATCCGTTTTCCAGTCGCGCGCTGTCGCCATAGTGCGCGGATAGAAAAGCTTGCAGTTTGCGGTCGGAAGCGGATGGCTGCGGGTCCGACGAGAGGAATGATGCCGAAGAGCTGTATCGATTGGTGGAAAATGTATCATCCGGCTGCTGTTTTTCTTTACATCCATGCAGGCCTAGCGATGCGAGCAACAATATCCATACAGTGGCGCGACGATGATTGGAAACGGCGAAAATGCTCATGGCTCTTTACAAGTCGGGTGATTCGATGAAGTGAACGGCTGGCGCCCATGACGATGCGCGTCAGACGAAGATTTTCCCCCCAAGGATAGGTCTTTCGGAAAGCTCAAATATTTTATTTCGGACAGGATAGATAATCGTGTGGAAAAAACAAATGGCTTTGTGGCGATCGGGGTGGGGGAAGTGCCGCTACCGGTTACCTGGATAGCGCTGAACCATTCTGTTTGCAACGTGCTTGGTCGTTGTTGTGCATGGAAGAGCCTTCCTGAAAATGGGCTCGGGCGATGGCCGGGAATCGTCGGCATTGCCGAAGATTACGGTGTGAAATCTCCATGCTGCCGGCATGCTGTTGTGCGTCCCTGCTGCCGCCCGGTATCCAGGCGGCGTCTCGCGAATCGGCATTTCACCTGTCTAGTGAATATGCCTTAAAACAAGTCATTTTTATTTATATGGAAAGGGTAGGCATGCGAGCACGGTTCAATCCATAGGAGCTTTAGTTAAGTACATAATTCCGTTTTCTTGTCTTGCAGTGCTCCCTATGGCGATGCGCCATATCAGGTGCGGCCGTAAAACCCATTCCACCCACGATCACTGCAACCCAAGGAACTTGAAAGGCTCCGCTGCCACGAAATTATCGAGCGCGTTACCCGAATAAGTGTTGCGCTGGTAGGGCCCCAGGTCGAGCGTCTTCACATTCGTTGTTGGGCTGAAATCGATCTGTTTCAGATCGACCCAGAAGACGTTCGGCGTAAGCGTCGATTCGAAAAAATAGAGTTTACGCTTGTGGTCAGCGACGGTGCGCCAGCGCGTTGTGGAGATGTTGGGCTGGTCAGGCGCGCTGATGCCATAGGGTACCGAGACATTGCGGATCACGCTGAACATGCTCGCGAGTGCGATCACTGGGTCCTCGCTCTTGGGGATCGCGTCTACATAGAAGGATGCGCGCACGAAGCGGTCGGCCGAGCGAGTGGTGCCAGGCAGCATTGCTGTGCCGCCGATCTCCTGCCAATATGCGTTAAGCGCGAGTTGTTCGCCAAAGATCGGCGAATTGGTCATCACCTGATATTTACGATCATGGTGAATTACCTGTTTGCCGCCGATATATTCGATGATCGCGCTGTCGCCGCTCGCATCGGACATAGAAAGATGCAGCGTAGCCAGCCTGTCTTTGCCGGGAACATTGTCCGTCACGATAATAAAGGGTTCCTGACGCAGCGCATCGACGGCCTCTTTCACCGTGGCGAAATTGTCGAGTACATATTGCGCCCAAAGTGAGATAGCGAGCCCGGGCTTCGAACCGTCGTAGATGGGATATTGTGATTCCACAAGCCAAAGCAGGTTCGCCGAAAGCCCGGCCTCATTCATCCCATCGGTTGTCGAAACTTCGTATCCCGAGGCGATCACGCTGCCATAGCGGGATGTCCATCTGACCGAGTTCGGGCCGGTTTCGCCGGTTCGCGCCATGCCTCTGGGAAATATCCAGAGATTTGTGGAAATGTCGAACCTCCAGTCCATCGAACGTGCGGTGATCACGTCGTCGTTGGCGCCGAGATAGACGACACGTGTGCAAGCGGCCGCGTCAATGGATGCAAGCGCCAATGACGTGGCAAACATGATATTCAATAGAAAAGCAGCCTTCGGCTTTATCCAGTTCGACATGTTGGTTCTCTATCTTCTTAGATATATAGATGTAATCTCATTGCTAGGCGATCAGTTTCGAGCAGAGGTCTTTCAAAACCGGATTGTCTTTCGCGGCGGTGAGTTCCTCTAGCGAGAGCTGTCTGTTTCCATCGGCATCGATGGCTTTGTAGATTTCCAAAAACACCCCGCTGATCAGTTCCGAATTCAAAAAACCATCGTGGTTCGGGTCGTCTTCCTGAACCTTCTGAAATCCCAACCTCGCCCATTCGTGCTGGCTGGCAATTTCCAAGGTGTCCGTCTTTTCGATACGCCCGCTTCCGGTAGGGTCTATCGAGGATGCGTTATCGGAACGATGTGCGTTGACCGGCATCGATATACGGGCGCTATGCAATAATTTTGCAGTTGATATCACGGCGTGGCGTCAAGAAGGCATGAAATATCGGTTGGGTGACTCGCGTCTTCTGGGGCATACGAGGTTCAAATGCATGAACATAATGCAAGCGTATCGAGCGATGGTTGCTGTAACAATTTGAAATAAAATCGTGGCTCGTGCATTGGTATCAGCGTGTGCTTTACCGAAGACAGGTCAGGATTGAGAGCGGGATCAAACACTGGAATGGCAGTATTTCCCGATGAAAATGACCGAAATGTGCTGAATGCGGGAATGTCCACCGGATGGAGGGGCGGATTCACCCGCCCACGCATTGATTGAACGAGTGAATCTCCGGGAATACCGGCACCACTGACATGCGCTACCGATGGCGTCAATTTTTCCGTCGGTGGGGCCGTGAAAAAGGAGAAGTCTTTATGTCTGCGCGGTGGGCGATAGACGCCCGGCGACAAGGCATTGCTTTATAGCCATCTCCGTACGGTCCGCAGATATCGCGCGTATTCATCGCCGAACTTTTCGAGTAGGATGCGCTCTTCGGGGATGATCTGGAATCGGGTGATGTACAGCACGAAGACGGGCAGGACGGCCAGGGCCAGAGGGTGGGAGAGATACAGTGCGAGTGCCGTCAGGAGGGCCAGTGCGCCCAGGTAGATCGGGTTGCGCGAAACCCGGTAGATACCGGAGTCGACGATATGCGATGTATCGGCTGGAGAGGTCGGACTGAGCGTAGTGTGCGAGCGCCGGAGGGTGTATATGGCGGCGACGATCAAGCATCCGCCGATACCCAATAGGGCGATACCGATGGGCAGCCGGTATGGGAATGGCCATGTCCAGGCTGGCGATAGACGATACAGACCGTACATGAACGCAGCCGCCAGACCGGCGACGAGCGGAGGGGGAAGTTTCAGTTCGAGGCGATCGATGCGCATACAGGGACGTTCGGCCGGGGAGCGACGGCGGATAGATCATGCCACCGTCGATCGATGCGGATTGTGAGGGGTGCGCGCGCTCCCGTCTGAGGGAATATCCGCGATTCGGGCAATGTCAGTGCCGGAAATGCCGTATGCCCGTGAACACCATCGCCAAACCATGTTCATCGGCGGCAGCGATCACTTCGTCGTCGCGCATCGAGCCGCCGGGTTGGATGACGGCTTTGATCCCAGCAGCGGCGGCAGCGTCGATGCCGTCCCGGAACGGAAAAAATGCATCCGATGCCATGACCGAACCCAGTACCGGCAATCCGGCTTCCTCGGCTTTCAATGCGGCGATCTTGGCGGAAACTACCCGGCTCATCTGACCGGCGCCGATGCCGATGCTGCGACGGTCCTTGGCGTAGACGATGGCATTGGATTTGACGAACTTGGCCACGCGCCAGGCGAACAGAAGGTCGTCCAGTTCTGCGGACGTAGGCGCACGCTGGCTGACGACTTTCAACTCATCGCGGCGTACTGCGTACAGGTCGGCGGTCTGTACCAACAGTCCGCCGCCGATGCGCTTGATCTCGGTCGCGTTATGGCCGTCGCCGAGCGGGATCTGCAATACGCGGACATTGGCTTTTCGGGTGCAATGATCGAGCGCCGCCGGTTCGTAGTCCGGTGCGATCAGCACTTCGACGAACTGACGGTCGAGAATGGTTTTTGCGGTTATTGCATCCAATGTGCGGTTGAAGGCGATGATGCCTCCGAAGGCCGAGGTCGGATCGGTCGCGTAGGCGCATTCGTAAGCCTCGCCGCAGGTTTCGGCCTCGGCGACGCCGCAGGGGTTGGCATGTTTGACGATTACGCAGGCGGAGCGTTCGAATTGACGGACACATTCCCAGGCCGCGTCAGCGTCGGTCAGGTTGTTGTAGGACAGCGCCTTGCCTTGCAGTTGCGTGAAGGTCGCCAACGTGCCGGCCGGCGGTCGAAGCTCGCGATAGAACGCGCCTTGCTGGTGCGGGTTTTCGCCGTAGCGCAGATCCATGACCTTGAGAACCTGATCGTTCAATTGAGCCGGGAAAAGAGTTCGGACAGGGGCCGTGTCCGCGGCCTCGGGCACTTCGGAAATCGCCGACAGATAATTGCTGATGGCGGCATCGTATTGCGCCACGCGGTTGAACGCGGCGACGGCCAGATGGAAGCGGGTCGCCGAGGTCAGCGCACCCTGCTGAACCTTCAGTTCGTCAACGATGGCGGCATATTGCGCAGGATCGGTGGCGACGGCGACGCGCGCGAAGTTCTTGGCGGCCGAACGCAGCATGGCCGGCCCGCCGATGTCGATGTTCTCGACGGCATCGACCAGGGAGCAATCCTCCCGCGCGGTGACCTGTTCGAAGGGATAAAGGTTCAGCACCAGCAAGTCGATCGGGGCGATGCTGTGTTCGGCCATCACCGCATCGTCGAGACCCGTGCGGCCGAGCAGACCGCCATGGACCATGGGATGCAGCGTCTTGACCCTCCCATCCATCATTTCCGGAAACCGCGTTGCTTCGGCGACGTCGCGCACCGTCAGACCGGCATCGCGCAGCGCTTTGGCCGTCCCGCCGGTGGATAGCAATTCGACATCGTGTTCGGTCAGTACGGTGGCCAGTTCGATCAGGCCGGTTTTATCGGAAACCGACAGCAGGGCTCGGCGTATGGGATGGAGGTTGGCAGTCATGGCGATGTCGGAAGCAGTTCGAAGCGGAAAGCCCGATATTGTAGGCCGCCGAGCGGGTGCATTTTTGATTGAAGTGATGAATGAAATCGATTTATGTAGTGAAAAGTGGATTTCAGAATGTAATGCGATCGCGGTGATGCGCTGGCTGTACCGCTGGGAGGCCACGGCCCGCTAGGTCGCGGTATTTGTTGCTCTTGTGCCGTTGGCGGCGGCTGTGCGGCGCCGATGGATGCACTGACGGACCCGGTGCGAGTCGAAGCAGAAGGAACAATATTGTAGGCTGTGTACATTGCGGATAATTTCGAAATGAGCGCGCAGGATTGCCGGAGCCGATCGGGGACGGTGCACGGGATGAAGGTGCCCGGTGATGGCGGCGGCGGTATCGTGCGTGTGTCGATGAATGACGAGGGATTTGAGTCGACGGGCAGGATCGGTGGCTGGACCAACAGAATCGGGGAAGCGAATGCGCGAGCAGATCAAGAGTGAATTCACCAGTTTCGATGGCGCCAAGGTGGTGTATCGACATTGTCCTTCGCAGGTGAAGGGAGTGCGCCGTGCGGTGATCCTGCTGCACCAGGAGCATGAGCATTCCGGGCGTGTGATCCATCTGGCCGATGAATTGGGATTGAGCGCTTTCGATTTTTTCGCTTGGGATGCGCGCGGCAGCGGCGAATCGCAGGCGGCGGGCGGCGATGCCCCCGGACTCAATGCTTTGACGCGCGATCTGGACTGGTTCATCGCGCATATACGCGATCAGTACGGTATCGCGATTGAGGATATGGCGATGGTGGCGCAGAGTGTCGGCGCGGTGGTTGCCGCCGCCTGGGCGCATGACTATGCACCGCGCTTGCGCGCCCTGGCCTTGGTCGCGCCCGCGTTCAGAGTACGGCTCGGCCGATCCGGGAAATCGAAATATTTGACCCACGACAAGGAGCGCGCACGCAACCATGCTGCCGATCCCCTGGTCACGCATTCCATCCCGGAGTGGCTTGCCTCCAATTTGCAGGAAACATCAGAACGGTTGGTCCTGGATGCGCAGGCGATCAATGTGCCGTTGCAGTTGCTGGTATCCGGCGACGATGCGGTAGTGCAGCGCGAGCCGCAAGACCGCTTTTTCGAACGCATAGGCTCGCTGATAAAAGAGCGGCATCTGTTTCCCGGGTTCTATCATGATCTGCTGGGAGAAAAGGACCGGGCACAGGCGGTGAGTAAAGTCCGGGCTTTCTTGATGACACGGTTTCAGCAGCAGCCGGTCATCATCAGTCAGCTCAATGCCGACAAGCGCGGCCATACCTACGACGAAGCCGAGCGGTTGGCGTGGCCGTTGGATCCGGATTCGGAACACGGCAAGCATTGGGAGCATTTGCGCTCCCGGCTGCGCTGGGGCGGGAAGTTTTCCGAGGGACTGCGCATCGGTATCGAAACGGGTTTCGATTCGCCAAGCAGCCTGGCCTATGTGCAGCGAAACCAGCCGCAGGGAAAGTGGTTCATCGGCAAGATGATCGACCGCCGTTATTTGGAATCGCCCATCTGGCAGGCATTCCGCGCTCGTCCGCACTATCTGAAGGCCATGATTCGTGAAGCGATGCGGCGTCTGACGGCTGAGAACGTTCCGGTGCGGGTAGTCGATATTGCCGCTGGACATGGCGATTATCTATTGGAGGCATTGGCCGATCCGGCGCATGGCCGCGCCGAGTCGATCCGGATGTTCGACTCCGACGAGGCCAATGTGCAGCAGGGGAAAGCGTTGATCAAAGCGGCAGGCGCGGAGGATATCGCCACATTCGAGCGCGGCGACGCATTCGATATGGTATCGCTGGCGACTCTGGCGCCGAAACCGACCTTGGCGGTGGTGTCCTGGTTGTATGAACTTTATCCGGATAATAAGCAGGTGCGACGCTCGCTCGAAGGGCTGGCGGCGGCAGTGCCGGTCGGCGGATATCTGCTTTACACCAACCAGCCCTGGCACCCGCAGCAGGAATTCATCGTACGCGCCTTATCCGTTCCCGGTAGCGCTTCGCCCCGCGTGATACGGCGGCGGACGCAGCAGGAGATGGATGAACTGGTCGGCATGGTGAGTTTCCGGAAGGTCGATCAATACGTCGATCCTTGGGGCGTTTTCACTATGTCGCTAGCGCAGCGGATCGCAACATAAGCGTGTCGTCTCGCAGCGGATGATGGAGGGAGACTCATCCGCTTATGTGCAATGCATGAGTGGATGAATCCGCGTTTTTCCGCGCCATTTCCAAATCTCTCACTGCTGCTACCGCATTTTGTGCATTTCGACTGCTATCGCCAGCCGAATACCGCCAACCATCCGCCGGAAGTTCTACTTTTGAAATATCTGCATGATGGAGGAAGCTTGCGATTACACGCGTGTCAGAAAAATCCTACAAAGAAATGAGATTTATCCTGATACCGAGACGTGATCGGATCTTAGATGATGGTGTCCATCAGCAGCATGTGATTACCAATGTGTCGTCCGTGCACGTGACCGACGACAAGGCCGCTATCGTGTATGACATGGAAGAAGGCGTCCAGTACCAGGTGGAAATATCGAACGGACATCGGTTCGACGTGGAGCCGATGGCGTTCATCGGCGACGAGCAGGAAGTGTTGGCGCATGCGCTCGGGAAAATCGGTTTCAGGAACATCGCGTCGTCTGTTCAAGAACGCCTGCCTGCGTATTTCAAACGCGAGGCGAGCAATGACCGGCAAAATGCATAACCCCCTACCGGTCGGCATTCGAATAAATCCGCGTATCGGTAATCGATAAAGAGAACATCATGGAACGAGATGAAACCAGCAAACGGCGGCTCAACATCGACGGAGGCGGAACCCAACAGTGTTTGCGCCAGGGAGCCGTATTAAATCCCTGCCTGGGCTGGCATCTGGAAAAACAATCCCGCTACCCCGTGCGTCATGGCAATAAGCTGACGCCTTACTATTCGGGTGAAGAGGTCTTCCGCGCGATCGCCCACTCGATCAAGAACGCCAAGAAAAGCGTGGACATGGTGATGTGGGGGTTCGATCCGGCCCTGCCCCTCATCCGGCCCGACGGCTATGATAATGATCATATCGTCACCGTCGATAGACGGGTTCTGCCCGATAAATCGCTGCACTATTCCAATTGGCGCAAAAGCGACGCCCTTGGCGAAATTATTCTTGATGCGCTGACGCGCAATCCCGAGCTGAAAGTGCGGATGGTCATCTGGCACCATCCATTCAGTCTGATGCTGATGCAAAACGTGGTGGGGATGGGCTATGCGT
>JAITWM010000049.1 GCA_031285265.1 Lysobacteraceae bacterium | reverse complement strand
GCGGCATTTCCAATCGAAGGCGCTGGTGGTTGGTCAGAGCGCCGGCCATTGCCGGGGAATGCGCGGCTTCGGACGAAGAAAAGTCCCGTGCAGAAGCCATGCAGGGTTCCGAACGAGGCAGTTAGGTGTTTTCCCTGTCGAACAATGAGAAACCGGGTCCGCGCCGCGAATGTGCGACGAAGAAAAAGGAGCGGCGGCCATGCCCCTGATCCGAATCGTCGGCCGCGACAACGGTGTCGGACTCAGCCGTGACATGCAGTTGCTTGCCGAAGCGGTGACCGCCGCCGGGTATGGTGTCGAGATCGTTGGATTGCGCGGTGAAAAGCTGATCAACGAACTGCGATGGTTGCGCCTGCGCCTGCGCCATTTGCTTTGCGGCAAGGTGGATGTGCAGATATTCGTCGAACGCGTCCATCCACGCTATCTGCCGCTGGCACGGATCAATCTGTTGATTCCTAATCCGGAATGGTTCCTGCCCAAATGGCGACGGTGGTTGTCCCGCTTCGATCGCATTCTGTGCAAAACTCATGAGGCGGCTGCAATCTTCAAGCGCCTGGGCTACCGAAGCGAATATGTGGGCTTCACCAGTCACGACCGCTCCGATGTCTCCGTGCCGCGTATACCGCAGTTCTTTCATTTGGCCGGGCGTAGTTCGGCCAAAGGTACTCGGACATTGGTGGACGCCTGGTCGCGTCATCCCGAATGGCCCATGTTGACGGTGGTGCAAAATCCGAAAAAGGCCGATCCAGTGCCGGCGGCCAATATCGACTATCGCATCGGCTATCTGGACGATCACGAACTGCGCCGGTTGCAGAACGCGTATCTTTTCCATTTCTGCCCATCGGAAGTCGAGGGGTTCGGCCATTATATCGTCGAGGGTATGAGCGCCGGCGCGATAGTGGCCGCCACGGATGGTGCGCCGATGAACGAGCTGATCCAGCCCGGGCGCGGCTTGCTGATTCCCACGATGGGCAGCCATCCGGATAATTTGGGAACACGCTACCGGGTCGATGTTTCCGGCATTGAAGATGCCGTCAACGCCGCATTGTCGCTGTCAGCGGCCGAGCGGGAAACGATTTCCGCCGCTGCCAGGGAATTTTTCATCGTCCAACGCCGCCTTTTCCATGAACGTTTGACGCAAGTACTGCAATCGGTGCTGCGCGAAGATCCGCCGAATTTCGAAGGCGATGCGGTCGTTACCGAAGACCCGCCTTCCGAACGTGTTCGATAGTCGGTGTTATGGTGTCCATCATGATTTCATCACTATCGTTGCGTAAGCCGCCGGGCGATATTCGCGATTTTTGTTTTCCACGTCCGAACCAATGGCGGAATCATTTCGCCGAAGACGGGCCGATGGACAGGCCGGGTCGCCCGAATCCAACCACTGGAGAGGCAGGCCATGCATAAGGGAAGTTTCGACCAAGCGTCATCGATGGGATCGCTTCCGCCAGCAAGCCAGGACCGTTTCAATCGGCAGCGGATCGCTGCGTCGATGTGCTCGTTGGCATTATGGTGTCTGACGGCCTTTGCGACATCGCTGCCCAAGGGTTTGCTGCCGTTCGCCGTGCTGATGCTGATATCGACGTTGTTGGCACCGGAAGTACTGTACCGACACATCCGGGATATCCGCGTGCCGCTGTTGCTGATCGTATCCGTCCTGGTCATGGCATCAACAGTGATGCTGCTGTCGATCCGGCGATTCGATCTGAATCTGGGCGCGATGGAAAACCACGCACGGTTATTGGCCATTCCATGGTGCATGTTGTGGGTTTATGCGTCGGCACCATCGAAAACCCGGTTGTGGCAAGGCGCGATGCTGGGCATCGCCGCCACTTGCGCGCTCACGGTATGGCAAACGATGACCGGCACGGTCCGTGCTTCGGGATGGAACAAGAACGCGATCGTATTCGCCGATACGCTGTTGATGGTCATAGTGATCGCACTGTTCTGCACCCCGCGCGGCCGCTGGCCCTGGACGATGGCGGTTACCTGTCTGGGTGCGCTGGCGCTGGTGCTGACGGGAACGCGCAGCGCTTGGATCGGCCTGCTGTTGGTGCTGTGCGTATTTCTTTTGACCGGCCGTTGGGCGACGCCAGGCAAGCGGGTGGCGTTGACCGTGCTCGGGTTGGCGTTGGCGGTCACTGCATTGACTCTGATTCCGGGATTGAATCAACGCGTTCGCATCGTCGAACTCAAACAAGACATCGCGCGTTACGAGCAGGGCGATATTCAATCCTCGTCCGGTCTGCGCCTGGAGCGGTTGCATGTGGCGGCACAGGCGGTCGCCGCACATCCGCTGACCGGTGTTGGCCTAGGGCAATTCGACAAAGGGGCAATGGTCCGCGCCTTGCCCGAATGCCAGGACAGCCAAGAAGAGCGCTGCGGCATGGGACATGCACATAACGACCTTGCCGAATGGGCGGCCACCATGGGCATTCCCGGCGCATTGGCGTTGATTGCGATCTATCTGGCGCCGTTCTTGATTTTCATTCGACAGATGCGGCGGATACCGGAAACGCAACGATGGAGGAGCGCTGCGATGACCGGTGCGATGCTGGTGCTCGTCTTCGCCTTTTGCGGCATGACGCAATCGATGTTCGCACATCAGCTGACTGCCGTGATTTATCCAGCCACCGTCGGTGTCGTTCTCGGGCTTGCATTGCGAGAATCTGCTGCGTCGACCGTTCGCATCGTCCGGTATCCGGAACGTCATTGGTGAATTGGCCGTCGATTCCACCGCCGCCCATACGAACCATGATCGATCGCGATACGGTCTTTTCCATGTACCCGTGATCGCTCAAACCGCCTTGCGTACCAGTTCGGTCACGGCAATATCGGTATGGCGATCGATTCCCTGCTCACATCGTGTGATCTTCTGTGTCTGCGTCAGATGGAACAGCCGGTTATTCGGCAGACTCATGTCGTTGGTATCCGGCGGGCCGCGCGACGAATGTTCCAGATGGCAAGCGAGAGCGGCCCATTTCAACTGACGCTTTCTCACACCGGCATTATCGAGGCGGGCCGCCAGTTCACGATCTTCGGCACCGTATCCTTCCATACGTTCGTCGAACCCGTTGATCCACAGCAGGTCTTTCCTCCAAAAGCTCATATTGCAGCTCATGATCCGGCCGCCCTTGCGTTTTCCGGCTTTCCAATGCGCCAACCAAGGCTGACGAAACGCATACAAGCGCCGGGTCGCGTCGAATGCACGGAAATCGGCGTCGATCCACGGTGCGAAAACCGGCTTTCCTCCCGTCAGCAAACGTTCGGTTTCGCGCGTATTGAGCTTCAAACGTCCGCCCTGCAGAAAAGAATCGGACCTGGCCAGAGCGATATGATCCTGGACGAATGCCGGGTGCAGCACCATGTCGCCGTCGATCAATATGACATAGTCGCCACTGCTGGCTGCAATGCCGCGATTGCGGCAACGCGCGGCACGAAAACCGAGATCTTCCTGCCAGACATGCCGCAACGGCACCGGAAACGTTTCGGCGATCGTCCGCAGGAGTTCGAGCGTATCGCTATGCGAACCGTCATCGGCAATGATGACTTCTCCCGGCAGTACCCGCTGCGCCGCCACGCTGGTCAAGACCGCACGCAGTGCTTCCTTCCAGTTGTAGGTCAGCACGATCAACGATACGGAAGCCGGTTTATCCGCACTCATGACCGGCCTTCCTCGTCGACAACCGTCGGCGATGCCGGCGCCGGATCCGCCACCGGCTGGCCTTGCTGCAACAGCCATAGCATGATCGATTTTTGGCGCACGTAATTAGCACGCACATACGCATAGACCAGCCCACGCCAACCATCGAGAAAACCGCCGCGGAACAGATATCCGCGCCAAAAACGCCACATCGGCGCCACGATCATCTTGACGATCGAGGCTCGCTTGCCGCGAGCGAAATCATAATCGGCCATCATTTTCGCATAACGTTCCGTCTTGGTCAGTTGTTGCATCAATGAACGATAGGGGAAATGCAACAAATCGCCGTGAAGCGTCGCTACCGTGCCATCCACTTTCACGGACTCATGCACCTCGCGGGCGCCGCGCCAGCCGCCGCGCCGCCGATCGAACAGCCGCAGCACCCGATCCGGGTATGCATTCCCATGCCGCAAGAAACGGCCGAAATAATCGGACAATCGCGCAAACCGGTACCCTGCCGCACGCGAGAACCCGGATTCGCGCTCCGCCTGAATCGCCGCACGCAGCGTATCGTCGACCCGTTCGTCCGCATCCAGACACAACACCCAGTCATGACTGGCCTGAGCCACGCAGAAATCTTTTTGGCTGCGAAAACCATCGAACGGACGAACCAGCACGCGCGCGCCCATCCGCAGCGCAATTTCGCGCGTGGCATCGCCGGAGCCGGAATCGACGACGACGATTTCATCGCAGAACGCCAACGACGCCAAGCAATCACCGATGCGATCCGCTTCGTTGAACGCGATAATGCAAGCCGACAACGGCGTGGCGTGGCTGCGTTGTGATGGTTCGGTCGAAGAAAGCATGAGGAACGATGGACAATTACCTGCTGTTCGCAACGGAACGTTATGGGCTTCCCATTTTGCAGCCGTTGGCCGCCGCTTTGCACGCCCGGGGCGCACATGTGCATGCACTGTTCATCCGGGGCGCGGCGGGAATGGCGCTGCCCGGCATGATGCACGCGATAGATGCGTCTGCCGCCGCCGCTCTGCGGCCCCGTGCGGTCTTCAGTGCCGCCAATGACGTGCCGTCATTCATCCCAGGCGCGAAAGTACAAGTGTTTCACGGCTTCAACGTCGAAAAACGTTCCGATCAACGGGGCCATTTCCGCATACGGGGGACGTTCGATCTGTATTGCACCCAAGGTCCGGCCACGACGGCCCCTTTCACGGCGTTGGCCGAAGAACTGCGCCATTTCGCGGTCGTCGAAACTGGCTGGCCAAAACTCGATCCGCTGTTTCGCGACGACGGCGGCGCGGCGGCGCGGTTGCGCGAGCCTGCCGGAAACCGGCCCGTCATCTTGTTCGGTTCCACCTTCACCGAACGCTTGAGCGCGGCGCCGCAGTTGCATGCGGCCATCGCCGATGACATCGCGCGCGGCGATCATTACTGGCTCTTGACGCTACACCCGAAATGCTCGCCGGAATGGTTCGCGCGCTATCGTGCGCTGGCCGGCGCAAACGCGGCGTTCATCGAACCGGAACAATTGATCAGCGCGCAACGCGCAGCCGATGCACTGGTTGCCGATACCTCGTCGATCGTGTCCGAGTTCGTCGTTCAACACAAACCCGTGGTGACGTTCCGTAATCGCGCGCCGAAACCGCACATGCTCGACTTCCACGATCCGCAGCAATTGCCGGCCATGTTGGAAAAAGCATTGACGCCATCGCCGCAGTTGCATGCCGCCATCGTCGCTTATGCCGATCTCATTCATCCGTACCGGGATGGACGCTCTTCCGAGCGCGTCATTGCCGCGGCGGAAGATCTGATCGCCGGCCGCTTTGGAAAACTGGCGCGTAAACCGCCGATCAGCTGGTGGCGCGGGCTGCAACTTCGCCGCGAACTCGGCTACTGGGGCCGTTGAACCTCCTCGCGTCATTCCATTCCGGTACTGACCTCGGTATCGGCCCGATGACCGTAACACCGTTTGCGGACGCGAGCGCCAAGCAGTGCGGTACCCGCCCGCAAACGCACCAATAAGGTGATTCAATGAAGATTGCGCACTAATTTAGTGCATAATGGCCGTTACGCCATATTTTTTTTCTTTAAGATCAATGAATTAACCATTGGCACGCGATTTGCTTAATGTAATCCTGCACTTTAAATCTCTCGAGGTCCCATCGAAATGTCTCTGGAAAAAGTAGAAAAGCTGATCAAGGACAACAAGGTCGAATTCCTGGACCTACGCTTTGTGGACATGCGCGGCGTGCAACACCATGTGACCTTCCCCGCACACATCGTCGAACCCGAACTGTTCGAAGAAGGCAGGATGTTCGATGGTTCGTCGATCGCCGGCTGGAAAGGCATCAGCGAGTCCGACATGGTCCTGATGCCGGATGCCAGTACGGCCTATCTGGACCCGTTCTATGCCGATCCGACCGTGACGATGACCTGCGACATTCTCGATCCGGCCACCATGCAGCCGTACGCGCGCTGTCCGCGCGGCGTCGCCAAACGCGCCGAGGCCTATCTGAAATCCACCGGGATCGCCGAGCAGGCATTCTTCGGTCCGGAGCCGGAGTTTTTCGTTTTCGACTCGGTGCGTTTCGGCAACGATATGGGGCACACCTTTTTCCATATCGAATCCGAGGAAGCTGCCTGGAATTCGGGCAAAGAATACGATACCGGCACCAGCGGCTCTCGTCCCGGCGTCAAAGGCGGCTATTGTCCGGTGCCGCCGACCGACGCGCTGCATGACCTGCGCGCCGAAATGGTCAAGATCCTGGAACAAGTCGGCATCGAGACCGAAGTGCATCATCATGAAGTGGCGACCGCCGGCCAATGCGAGATCGGCGTCAAGTTCAACTCGCTGGTGAAAAAAGCGGACGAACTGCTGACGTTGAAGCATATCGTCAAGAACGTCGCTTACCGCAACGGCAAAACCGCCACTTTCATGCCCAAACCGATGGTCGGCGACAACGGCAGCGGCATGCATGTACATCAATCGCTGGCGAAAGACGGCAAGAACTTGTTCAGCGGCGACGGTTACGGCGGCTTGAGTCAATTGGCTTTCTGGTACATCGGAGGCATCTTCCGCCATGCCCGCGCGATCAATGCGTTCACCAACTCGGGGACCAACAGCTACAAACGGCTGGTGCCGGGCTTCGAAGCGCCAGTGATGCTGGCGTATTCCGCGCGCAATCGTTCCGCCTCCTGCCGCATTCCGTGGGTATCCAATCCGAAAGCGCGACGCATCGAGATGCGTTTCCCCGATCCGATACAGTCCGGCTATCTGTCCTTTGCCGCGCTGATGATGGCCGGTCTGGACGGAGTGCAGAACAAAATCCAT
>JAITWM010000011.1 GCA_031285265.1 Lysobacteraceae bacterium | reverse complement strand
AGCGGGCGCATCAATCCCACTGACCGGTAAAGCAATGTTGGCGCGGACATATTGGCCGGCTTTTAAGCGGCGCGCGATATTGTCGATATCCGCGCGTGCGGCGACCGTGCGCGTCTGCGTATCTACGTAGTCGGCGACATAATTCAAGCGGGTCTCCACGCGACGGCCATCGGACAACGAAAAAGCGACGGACTGTCCGACACGGATGCGATCGGCTAAAGCCTCGGGCACATCGACCTGCAACCAGAGCTTGTCCGGATCGCTGATCGTCAAAAGCGGTCGTTCGGCATCCCACTCTGGACCAACCGATTGTCCAGGGTTCAAATACCGTTCGACGATCACCCCATCGATCGGTGCGCGCAATGGCATCTTCTGATTGATCTGAGTACCGCCGCCATACTGACGGGCGCGTTCGACGATCCGGGCATGGTCAGCACGGATCGCCGCATCGGTAGCTTCGACTTCCTCCAACTCGCGATCGGATACAACGCCGGCATCATGCAATTCGCGGCTGCGTTGCAGCGTGCGTTGCGCCTGACGCAACTCGGCCGTACTGCGGGCGTATTCGGCCTGCATTTCCCCGAACTCTGGCGACGTGATCCAAGCCAACACTTGCCCTGCCTTGACGGTTTGACCGGGAGTGACCTGGATTCCGACAATTTGGCCGGATACCGGCGAACGTATCGTGCTGGTGTGCTCATCGCTCCAACTCAGCCGTGCCGGCAATGTCACCGCCGTCTGCGTCGCTGCCTCGATCGGTACGCTGTGCAATATCCGTAATTGCGGACTATCGGCAGGGAATCGCAATTGATCTTGCTCGACCGTGACCTGATCGGTAGCCGTCGGTTGTGCTGTCTTGCCGCAGCCGGTCGACAATATTGCCAGCAACAGAACGATTCCCGCAGCAATATATCCTACGACGGCCGTCAGATGACCTGATGCAGTGGATAAAGTGGATGAATGCCGAATTTTCATGGAATCGAACCCCCGTCGTCGGATGAAAGCGCAGTCGCGCGCCAACGCGCCAGCGCGGCTGCATGTTCAGCACGTGCCAACACCAATTCAGCACTGGTTTCGCGCCAGGTGCGGCGTGCTTCGAGTAGATCCGTCAAGTTCGCCGCACCGCGCCGATAAGCCAACTCCACGCCATCGATCGCGCGCCGTGCGGCCGGGACCACCGCTTGTTCATAACGTTGACGCCGCTGCATGGACGTCGTCAGCAAATCCCGTGTTTGTCCCAGCTCGGAGAGGGCTTCGGCGCGTAAACGTCGTCGTGTCAATACGGCCACATCGTAATCGGCCTCAGCACGGACAACCTCGCCGCGATAATACTTGGCCCCCACCAATGGCACGCTGACGGTCAGGCCCCAGGTGACGCCGGCAATGCTGGCCGGTTCGCGTTCGACCCCTGTGCCGAAACTGACATCCCGATAACGCTGGCTGCGAGCCAATGTACGCGCTGCATCCGCGGCTTCCACACGCGCAGAAGCCTCGCGCAAATCGGCGCGCCGTTCCAATGCCGTCCGATCCGCAATCGGGTCATTGCTTCCAAGCACAGGCCAATCGTCTTCAGCATGCAACGTAAGCGGATCGCCGTCGAATCCAATCAACAATGCCAACGCATGTTGTGCCTGTCGATGTTCCTGCTCGGCGGTGCGCGCTTCTTCGGCCAGCCGCATCGCCTCGACCGACAGTCTGGCATGCTCGACCGGTGCAATATTGCCTGAAGCCAATTCACGATCGGCAGCTTCCAGGCCACGATCTGCTGTAGCACGATTGTCTTGTGCGATTTGCAACAATTCCGCGCTTGCTTTCAGGCCGAAATAGGACTCGTACAACGCCAGATGCTGCAACCGGGTGCTATCGTAGAACGCCTGTTGCGCTGCTTCGCGCAGCCAGTACGCCTCCTGCATGCGCCAACGGCGTTTACCGCCGCGTTCCCACACCCAATTCACGCCGACCGTACTGTCGACACGCTTATCCGACCAACGTCCCGGCCCGATGCCTTCGAGGGTGCTGATTTTTGCAGTGTCGATACTCAGTTCTGCCGGCGGACGGCGCGAAGCGATGAGCCAATCACCTTCGCTGCCGCGCAACTCGATGGCAGCGGCTCGGATATCCGGATTGTGTTCGATCATGGCATGTTCGGCTTCAGTCAACGACAACGCCGCCGCAGGCCGTGCCGAAACGAGCAACAACACAAGTACGACGATGAGTGAAGGCGATGCGCGCATGCGCGCGCTATGCCTGCGGATGTCTGGGCAGGAAACTTTCATCCGCTTCACGGTAAAGTAGGGCACTTGCCAAAATCTTGCGCAATTCTTGCGCGAACCTTGCTATGCGCATTCTGCTGATCGAAGACGATGAAAAATTGGCCAATAGCCTCATCCGCGCATTGGCACAATCCGGACATGCCTGCGATCACGCTGGCAACGGCCGTACCGCGCGTGCAGCGGCCGTCGCCGCATCCTACGATGCGATCATTCTCGATCGAGGTCTGCCCGACATCGACGGTCTGGAATTGCTGGCGTGGCTGCGCCGCAACCGGATCGGTGTCCCGGTACTGATATTGACAGCGCACGATGGCATCGATGACCGTATCCACGGGCTCGACCTGGGTGCCGATGATTATCTGGTCAAGCCGTTCGCGCTTGGCGAATTGGAAGCGCGTCTGCGAGCGATTTCGCGCCGCGCAGTGGGCAACACCGCTCCTATCGAAGTCGGACGATTGCAATGGGATCCGAGTTCGCGCCAGATCAGCGTGGGCGACAAATTGCTGGATCTGACGGCACGTGAACTCTCGCTGCTGGAATTGCTGTTGCAGCGTCCCGGCCGCATCGTCTCCAAACAGACATTGTTCGACGCACTGTACAGTTGGGATGCCGAAGCCAATCCCTCCGTTATCGAAGTGCATACCAGCCGCCTGCGCCGCAAGCTCGAGAACGCCGATGCCGGTCTCGGCATTCGCATGTTGCGCGGTCTTGGTTATCGTATCGAGATAATGACCGATGACTGAGCGTGTACCCAGTCTGCGGCAATTGCTGTTTCGACGTTTATGGCTGCCGCTGGCATTGCTGATTCTGGTAGGCGCCGTAGCCAATTTCCTGCTGGCCCGTCACTATGCCGAAAATGTTCATGACCGCTGGCTCTGGGACTCGGCGATGTCGTTGACGACCCTGCTGCAAAGTCATGATGGAAGCGCAACGCTGGAAGTCACGCCGGCAATGATGCGGATGTTTGAATGGGATACCGTCGATCGCATTTACAGCCAGGTCGAATCGTCAGCATTAGGCGAATTATTCGCGAACGCCACGATCCCGGCGCCTGCCGGCAATGTCCACGACAGCGAAACGCCCATCTTTTACGACACCATCGTCGAAGGACAAAGCGTTCGAGCCGTACAGGTCATCGTCGATGCCGGGGATCACGGATATAACGACACCATCACGATCCGTGTCGCCGAAACTCGACACAAACGCAGTCGGCTGACCCGTCAGCTGTTACTGTCAAGCATCCCATTACAAGCAGCGGTCCTGCTACTGGCCGGCATGGTGGTTTGGACCGGCGTTGCCACCAGTATGCGCACGATCAATCACACCGCACGACGCCTGGGATCTTACGATATAGACCATTTCACGCCGCTTGGCAGCCTCAATGACAGCCCACGCGAATTGTTGCCTCTTGCTCAGGCCATCAATGATCTGATTCATCGCCTGGACGAGGCACGCCAAGTACAGCAACGTTTCGTCGCCAACGCCGCACATCAACTACGCACCCCGCTGGCGGCGCTGCAAATCGAACTGGAGCGGACAATGCGGGAAACCGATCCAGCGGCACAACGCGCTGCACTGAGCCAAGTACTGGCAGGTCTGACCCGGCTGCGCCATCTGACGCATCAAATCCTCATGTTGAATCGTTCGGAATCTTCTTCGCAGGACACGCTGAAGATGCGCCGCACCGATCTGGCAATACTGGCACGTGAAGAACTGGAGCGTGATGCCGATCGCGCAATCGCTGCCGATATCGATTTAGGTTACGAAGGACCGGATGAGGGGCCGCAGATCATCGGCGAACCGCAACTGCTGCGTGAGTTGATCGGTAATCTGATCGACAATGCATTGCGTTACGGCCAGCCAGGAGGGATGGTGACATTGACCATCGATTCACGCGAAGACGGCTCAGTGGTTCTGGCAGTCGATGATGATGGTCCCGGCATTCCGCCGGATCAACGCGAACGTGTATTGGAACGTTTCTATCGTTATGCCGATGGCGGCGACGGTTGTGGCCTGGGGTTAGCGATCGTCAACGAAATCGCCGCCCGTCACCACGCAGCGCTGAAGCTGGAAACCTCGCCTCTGGGAGGGTTGCGAGTCAAGCTGGAGTTTCCAGCGATGGACGCCTCGCCGGAAGGCCGGCTGCCGAACCGATCGCCAACGCCGCAAGATAGAAATGCGTAATCTCCACCAAGTTCCGGACCTTTCATCACTGTCCCCATGAAGTCCATCCGTAAGCTTCCCCTTAAGACAGATATTCGATCAGTAAAACGTCCTGGCCTATTACCTCGGCTAGGAGGTTTCATGGAGAAGCCCAGGTTCGCCGAGACGTGGATCCTCTCGATCCTCAAGCAGATCGCCTAGTGATGGATACTCGACTGCGACGAGCAACGCGGCCATGATGTCTTGGGTGAACTGACATCGTCCGAATACCAGCTAAAAACTGCTGGAAATTCTACTTTTACAATGCCTGTTTGATGAGCGAACTTACGAAACGACCTATTCATTTCCCTTTTCACAGGAAGTTTCTCCGTGCGGATGTATAGATAAACCGGTACGAATTATGGTTTTCTCCGTGGAATGGGTAGGAGGAGCATGGCATGATCCCGGCTCTTATATTTGGGTTTCTTGCGACATTAATCCTTGGTACCGCCACCTATGCCACTGTGGCAGCGTTCTCTGATAGCGACTCTTCTAATAGCGGGAGTTCTTCTTCGGGAGGACAGTCGCCAGCGCAAGATGAATCGTCCTCGGATTCTCAGGGAGGAGATGGTCAAGCGGGCAGCAGTGGTCAAGGCGGTGATGGAAACACCGGCAATACGCAAGGCAGGGTGACGAAACGGCCTGCCAGTTCTTCATCATCGTCCGAAGACTCTAATCCGCCTGTAAAAACACCTCGTGTTGACTCTCCGCAACCAGGACCTTCAGGCTTGAATCAACCGGGATCGCCACAGCCTGGCCCTTCAGGCTTGAATCAGCCAGGATCGCCGCCATCACCGGGATCGCCATCGTCGTCTTCGTCGAACGGGTCCATGCCGCCACTCGTACCTCCTTCACCACCTCTCAGCTCTTCCTCGAATTCATCGGGCGTAAGTTCTTTCGATTCCACTAACGAAGAAAACATGATGTTCAATTTCGTGCCTATCAATCTCAATCCTCCGCCTCTTAATCCTCCTCCAGACTCGGGAATATCTTCGGATAGCGACGGCGGTCACGTAGAGTTCTAATTACCCCATTAGCAGGTTGTACGGATGTGTGTCTTTGGGTGAAGACACTGCGATACCATGTCTGCCGATGCTCCCGTTCAGCGGTACGCGATTTTCGACCGCTCGCATCACCTAGACCGGCAGTCTGGCATGCACGACCGGTGTCACTTATTCATCGACGAATCGACATGTTTTTTGATTGCTGGCGACATCGGGATAAAACGCCTATATCGCCGGTTACGCTGTCGCCGCCGTCGGCAGCCGGAAAAATTCGGTCGCTACCGCTGTCGTTCGCGCCGCTGTTTGCATTACCGGTTCGTTGCGGTCCCGCGCCAGTTCCTCGACGATATGCGCGAGATACATCGGTTCGTTGCGACGATCGGACGGCATGGGACTCAGATTGCGCGGTAACAGATACGGCGCGTCGGTTTCAATCATCAGCCGCTGAGCTGGAATATGCGGCACCAATTCACGCAGATGCCGTCCGCGGCGTTCGTCGCACAGCCAACCGGTGATGCCGATATGCCAATCTTGATCCAAGTAATCGAACAATTCGTCACGGGTGCCGGTGAAGCAATGCACAACCGACGGCCCCAAACGCCCGTCGAAATTCTTCATTATCGCCATGAAATCGGAATGCGCATCGCGCTGATGCAGAAATAATGGCTTGCCGTTTTCGGCGGCTATCTGCAATTGCCGCTCGAACGCCTTGCGTTGGGCCGGACGCGGCGAAAAATCGCGGAAATAATCCAGCCCGCACTCACCGACTGCTACGACTTCCGGATGTGCGTGCAACATGCGCATCTCACTGTCGCACTCTTCCGTGTATTCGACTGCATGGTGCGGGTGCACCCCAGCAGTTGCGAACAGGACCCCGGAATGCTGACGCGCCAGCGCCAAGGCCTTGGGCGAATGCTCGCGGCTGGCACCGGTCACGATCATCCGCGTAACACCATGATCGCGCGCGCGTTGCAACACCGCGTCGCGATCGCGATCAAAACTGTCATGTGTGAGATTAGCGCCGATATCGATCAATTCCATCGGCGCATTCTAGTCGAAATCACGCATTCCTCCATCCGCCGGACCATTGCCACGCTCGTATCGCTCACTGTACAGCGGACTGGATCAAGCGGGCTGGATCAGTTTGTACGCTTCGCATCTCGCGAATTCATGAAGGTCCAGGCATGCACGCAACTCCACAGGCTACCGTCATGCTTTTGGTGCGGATTCGATGGCGCACACTTGAACCGCCAGCGGACCTGCCTTTGGACGCAACGGAATACGAGCGCCCCGTATTCATAAATTTCAAAAAATGATTTTCTACATATATTCTCAAAATTTATTCACCTGATGTCTCATTAATATCGATTGGGTCACATATTTCTCCAATAATAAAATGAGAGGATATGAGACAGAATTCAAGAATATGGCGCTCCCCTATCGCCATGTCGAATATTAATAGCAAAATTTACGATAACATTACCCGTACGCCTCACCAATTATCGTTTCAACATATTCCATTATCGTATCCGCGCAAAAGTGATACGTTATTTCACCACGGGCGCAATTCGTTTTTCAGAAAATGGCAACCGCCACCGGCATGCTCTCCAGCGCGGCATATTTGCCGCATACAGCAGCGGGATTGCACGGATCACTCAGGCTGTCGTAATGCGAAGATAACCCTGGCATAGGTTTGCTGCCATTATGTTTCACGGTTTTCCACATGGATTCCGTATCTTGCTGTCGTTGTTCCAAATCTCCACCGATGTTTTGATGCCCAAGACTAGGCGGAGTATCGCTGCTTCTGCCGTATTGGCCACCCAGGAGATTCATTCTTCTATTCTGGATAAATGAATAGGGTGTTGTGAGCTTTATGTACCGCCCCGGATGCCATACCGGCGCAACATTGCGCGGTGATGATTTTCATTCCTGTCATTTCGCAATTAAGGATCGAAAATTCACAAGTCGCGTGTTTCCCATCAGAGGTGACTTTCATGTTCATAGGAAACCGACAGGTCAATCCTTTCCCGTTATTGCTCGTACTGACATTATTGATAATCTGCATTCCGAAAGCATCTTCCGGAAATGCGCATTTAGAAGATTTACATCATGTATCCGATGCGAAGCGGTTCATCGTGAAGTACCGGACCGACAGGATGATGCGAGCCGATACCTTGCGCGATACGCTGCGGATAGCCGCCGCCGCCGTTCCAATGACGGCAGGTGGCAAACCGTTGACGGTGACGCGGTTGCGCCGCGCGGCATTCGGTGCGGACATCATTCAAACCGACCGTCCGCTCAGCCGGACGGATGCGGAAACGTTGATGCGTCAGTTGGCCAGCGATCCTTATGTCGAGCATGTCGAAATCGACCGTCTGTTGCAGACGGCCGCTGGTTCCACAGGCGGCTATTACCATGAGGACCAGTGGCAGTTCGACGATTTCTACGATGGCCATATCAATATCGGGTCCGCATGGAAAATAAGCCGCGGAGCCGGAATCGTCATCGCCATCATCGATACCGGCATTACGGCGCACCCAAATCTCGACAGCAACATCCTCCCTGGCTACGACTTCATCAGCGATCCGGCCGTTGCCAAGGACGGGGATGGCCGCGATCCCGATCCGACACAGAACGCCAACTATGCCGACTGGCACGGTACGCATGTCACCGGCATTGCTGCGGCCATCGCCCGGAACAAAACCGACATTTCCGGTGTCGCGCCCGAAGCCAAAGTCATGCCCATCCGGGCGCTCGGACAGCAGGGCGGGTGGATGTCGGATGTACTGGATGCGATCGTCTGGGCCGCCGGTGGGCAGGTCGATGATGTCCCGGAGAATCCGTATCCGGCCGAAGTGATCAATCTTTCGCTGGGCGAAGTTGGGAAATGCACGGTCGCCATGCAGGACGCGATAAATACCGCAATATCGCTCGGCAGTGTCGTGGTCGCGGCCGCCGGCAACAATTCGAGTAATGTATCCACATTCATGCCGGCCAACTGCCAAAACGTCATCGCCGTGAGCGGTAGCGATGCATATGGTTGGCCGTATATCAACGGTAATTACGGCGATGGCATTACTGTCTATGCCCCAGGCTCCTGGATTCTTTCGACGACGAATTCCGGTATCACGCTTCCAACTGGCCCGACACTGGCTTATAAAAGTGGAACGTCGATGGCCGCACCGCATGTCGCAGGCGTTGTCGCGTTGATGCAGTCGGCGGGCAACGTGCCACTGACTCCAGCACAAATCAAAAATGTTCTCCGTAGCACATCGCGTCTTTCGCTTGCGGGCTTGAATCTACTCGATGCCGGCGCAGCGGTGCAAACGGCGAAAGAGTTGAATGAAAACCTTCCTTTCGCAGCGGAGTTTGCCGTTGCTGTCGATGGCTTGTCGGTAACGTTCACCGATACATCGTCCAGCAATAGCAGCATCGTTTCCTGGTTATGGGATTTTGGCGATGGCACTTCGTCCACGGAGCGACACCCGACGAAAACCTACGTCGCCGCCGGTACCTACATGGTTACATTGACCATCACCGGCAACCACGGCATAACGAGTTCGAAGTCCAGCCCGGTCACGGTTATCGCGGCGAATCTCCCGCCGGTTGCCAATTTCATCGCCACCATCGACGGCTTGGCCGTGTCCTTTATCGATACTTCATACGATTCCGACGGCGAGATTGAACTGTGGCGATGGAGTTTCGGCGATGAAACGTCTTCCACTGAGCGCAACCCGCGAAAGGTCTATGCCACGGCCGGCACCTATACCGTCACGCTGACCGTCGCCGATGATCAGGGCGCGACGGATTCGAAATCCATTCCGGTTACGACCACGGCCGCGAACGCCGCACCGACCGCTGATTTTTCGTTTGCCATCAGGAATCTTTCCGTCCACTTTAACGATGAGTCCCACGCTCCGGATGGTCATATCGCGATGCGTGCCTGGGATTTCGGCGATGGAACGTCTTCCACAGAAACCAATCCACAAAAAACATATCCCTCCGCCGGCACCTATACCGTCACATTGACTGTCACCGACGATCACGGCGCAGTGGATTCGAAATCCATTCCGGTCACGGTCACGGCCGCGAACATCGCTCCGGTCGCCGATTTTTCGTTTGCCATCGAAAATCTGTTCGTCCACTTCACCGATATGTCTCACGATCCGGATGGCCGCGTTATAGCGCGCACCTGGGATTTCGGCGATGGAACGTCTTCCACAGAAACCAATCCGCAAAAAACATACCCCTCGGCCGGCACCTATACCGTCACATTGACTGTCACCGATGATCACGGTGCGGTGGATTCGAAATCTATTCCAGTCACGGTCACGGCCGCGACGACCACGTCGAAGCTGCGGTCGAGGTCGAGGTGCGCCAGGTCGGCCTCCACCCAGGACAGCTCCGGCGCCTTCCCGCGGGCGAC
>JAITWM010000138.1 GCA_031285265.1 Lysobacteraceae bacterium | reverse complement strand
GACGACTTCGCAGATCAGATCCACGCCTTTCTGATGCACCAGCCTGGACACGACCGCAAACAGCGGACCACCGATCTCCGGGAGACCAAAAGTCCGGCGGACTTCTCGCGCATTGGTTTGTTTCCCCTGCCACTGATCGATTGCGAAATGCGTCTCCAGATAACCGTCCGTACGCGGATCCCAACTCGCATCTATCCCGTTAAGAATACCCGTCAACTCGCCGTTATTGGCCCTGGATGCCAACAGCCGGTCCAACCCGCACCCCTGCACTGGCAACGTAATCTGTCTGGCATAACTGGCACTGACGGTATTGATGTGGCGCGCATATATGATCCCACCACGCAGGAAAGAAAGCTGCCCATAGAACTCCATATCGCGTATCCCTGCTTCCGGTATCCCTAGCGCCGGTGCCAGTGCCGGCGTGAACTCTCCCTGATAGGCAAGGTTATGGATCGTCAGCAAACACGGGGTCGTTCCTCCGGACCAATGCACATACGCCGCGGCCAGCGCACTGTGCCAGTCGTTGAGATGCAAGATATCCGGTCGCCATTGAATACCCGCATGACCTGCCGCGATTTCAGCGGCGGCATGCGCAAGCGTGGCGAAACGAATCGGATTGTCCTTCCATTCCACGCCTTCACTCGATACATAAGGCGTACCTTCGCGCTCAAACAGGTCGGCATTCAACAATACATAGACTGGTAAGCCATCCCCCAGATCCATCCGCGCCAGCGCGCAGGCTGGCAACCCGGCATAAGCCTTGATGTTGCCAACGACTTCCATCATTTTGGCGCGCTCAAGCACCACTCGATAGCCCGGAATCAGTACCCGTATATCTGTGGTGCGGCGCAAAGCACGCGGTAATGCAGCCGCGACATCGCCCAAGCCACCTGTTTTGACGAAATCCGCCATTTCCGAGACGACGAACAACGATGTCCGGTTAAACGATGTCCGGTTAGGAGTACGGGTATCTTCCGCCACGATACGTGGAGCCCGCGCGAATCGTCCCCGAGCATCACGCCAGACACGCTTGGCCGGCGCAGCCGATCCACCGCCATCGTGCGCCCTGCCTGAAACATTGGGATAAGCAGAAATCATCATGACAAGCGATCCATCAAGATAAGGGGGGGAGGCCGAAAACATCCGCCGCCATAAAATAGCGGACAATTCCAGCATATACCTCAAAGATAGCAGGAGTTCATGAAACAAAAATGGCAAACACTCCTGAAACCTTCATGTTTTATTTTAGGAACAAAATCGTTAACGACACGTATATCCATATTATTGAACAATTCTCGCAATAAATCAGGAACTAATTCTCTAAATCAAGAATTGATTATTGGTTAATAAAAATACCCTCCGGCGGCAGTAAAATGTGAAGATGGCGTGTATTTCTCATATATCGCTCATAGCGATACGAAGCAAACTCCGGCATTCACGAAACTCGCAATATGCCTTCTGAAGGCATGCGGAAAACACCTCACCATTACTGTCGGTATGGAACGGGCATCTCTGCCCCTAATCGGGAGGGAGCGCTTTGACCAGCCACCAGTCGTCGGCCACTGATACGCTCCTTGATAACAAATCGAATGCTGTTCCGATTATGAGTACCGCGGTACTTCAAGCATTCGTTTTTCGCATGCCGGTTTAGATATGCTGATTCAGAAAACGATCCGCAGCCGACTCATCGCAGTATAGCCGCGGCAATGCCGCGGCTATACTGCCGTGACTTCTGACGTACCATAACAACCATACTAGCGCGTACGCATTGTATACTCACTTTGAAGCGCTCCTGTATCCAAAGCGGCAACGCGCATCGCCCGGCAGTCTTCTCGAAGCTCTTTTCGCATGACCGTCTGCAAGGATCCACTTGTCCAGCATCAGGTCCTCTGTGATGCGGCGCAGGCACGCGCCCTTACCCGCAAACAGTTCGACCGGCATAACTCACACCCCCAGCTCGGCGCACTCCATTCTTCCACGTATGGAATACCGCCTCCAACATGCAACCACTATCGGCGTACCGTTGTCGACCAACCGTAAAGCGCAAATAATCCTCTCTTGAGAAGACTTTGACCTCTTCGCCGCCTCATCCTTAAGCCCTGCTGAGAGAAAGAGCGACCGTAACCCCCAGTTTCAGCCTGCAAAGGCTTTTAAGGAAAGACTGCATCTACGAGGAAAAACATACTTTACAAGACACCGCCATGCCAAACGTCACATCAATCGCCGCATGAAAATTTCCCTCGACGCGCTTTCCAGGCAAAAAATGGGAATCCGTTTCCCGGCCCGGACGATACGAGATCCTCAGACCCGGCGCATTAGCGCCTCTTTTTGCGCACGTACAACACCAGTGAGTGCTCTTCCAGATCGTAGCCGTGTTGTGCGGCAATTTCCCGTTGCAGTTTCTCGATCTCCGTACTTTCGAATTCGATGATCTTTCCGCTTTCGACATCCACCATATGGTCGTGATGCGTGCCACGATCTAGTTCGTAAACCGCTTGTCCGCCTTCGAAATTATGCTTCAGCACCAACCCGGCCGCCTCGAACTGCGTCAGCACCCGGTATACGGTCGCCAGTCCGACTTCATCCCCCTGGTCTACCAGTTGCCGGTAGATTTCCTCCGCCGTCATATGACGCAACGGCATTTTCTGCTCAAGCAACTCCAGAATTCGCATGCGTGGGTGAGTCACCTTAAGGCCAACTCGACGAAGCTCATTGGACTCGTTGTCGTCTTTGTTCATTAGCGGTCTAGTAATCGATGCCCTGGACGAGGTTCTTATACAGCAAGTGAGTGTATCATTTAGCGATTCTCTCCATCATCCCGACACTGCCGATGCCAAGCTTCATGCGCCGAATTCCGGTTTTCCTGTTGGTCGTTATCACTACCGCCAGTTGCGGGATTCTCTACAGACAGCCGATCTATCAGGGCAACCTCGTCAACCAGGAAGCGGTTGACCAACTGAGAACGGGGCTGACCAAACAACAAGTTACCGCCCTGTTAGGAACGCCGTCGATCGCAGACCCCTTCCACGCGCAACGCTGGGACTATGCAGCCAGCCAACGCATCAACCGCCGCGGTACCACTGAAGTCAAAAACCTGGCACTCCATTTCGACGACGACATCCTGATGCGTTGGGAAGGTGATTATTTCCCGAATCAGGACGCATTTCTGGCCAAAGCCAGCGTACGCCAGTTCGGTCGCAACCTGGGTAAAGAAAAAAGACGGCGGCGCTGAACCTTTACAGGAGGGATAAGCCACAGGATGCCGCCAAAGTGACTACGATAGCCGCAAGGTCGGCCCTTAACCTCGAGATGACTCGGCACGCCGCCGCCGCGCTTCCTTGGGGTCGGTCGTCAACGGCCTCAGCAATTCGACCCGATCGCCATCGCACAGTGGAGTATCAGGCGGGACAACGACACCGAATATGGCGTAACCCGCCACCCCTGGATAGTCTTCCAGATGGGCCTGTTTTACAGCATCGCCGACCAATGCCCCTTCCGGCACGACGACGGTTCGTAACAGAAAACGGTGCGGCCACGCTAGAATCACCTCGATCCGAAGCATGGTCAACCATCACCCAGTTGATCGGCGACACGAACGAAATCGTTCACCATCCGGTCCGCAAGTGTTTGGAAGCCCAATGTCAGCACCGGCGTCAACAGCACCGAGTTGGGTTCGAAGTCTAAAGTCAAACTCACTTTGCTGGCACTTTCACCAAGGCCTTTGAATTCCCAGATACCATGTAAGCGTTTGAATGGACCGTCCCGTAACTGCATGTCGATGCGGCGTGGGCGATCCAGACGATTCTCGGTAGTAAACCACGTCCGGAACGATCCTATTCCAAGATCCAAGCGTGCTTTCATTCGCTCGGGCGAAGATTCAAACACCTCCGCCGTTTTACACCAACTGAAACGATCGGGATAGGCAGTAACATCGTTGACCAGATCGAACATCTGTTCGACGGAGTGTTCAACCAATGCACTACGACTGATAGATGGCATGAGATAAAACCGGGAAAGCTGAGTACGAGCGAATGCAGATTGAGGACAGTTAAAACAATGAGCAAGCAGCCCAACAAGGATAAAGCAAAGAGCGCTACCACAAATAGAACTATTGCTCTAAACAAACGTGCCCGCCACGAATATCATCTCGAAGATCGCTACGAAGCGGGTCTGGCGCTACAAGGATGGGAAGTCAAGTCGATCCGTGCCGGACGCGCTCATATCGGTGAAAGCTATGCATTGATTCGTAATGGCGAATTGTTTCTGTTCGGCGCCCAGATCACACCATTGATCCAAGCTTCCACGCATGTGATCGCCGATGACCGGCGTACCCGCAAACTTCTGTTGCATCGCCGGGAAATCGACAGACTGGTAGGACGCATCGAACGTGAAGGTTATACCCTGATTCCAACGGCCATGTACTGGAGCAAAAACAAAGTCAAATTGGAGTTGGCGCTGGCCAAAGGCAAACAAGCACACGACAAGCGAGATGCCGCCAAAGAACGCGACTGGCAAAGGGAAAAACAACGCGTGCTCCGCCGCCACAACAAGGAAGGCTAAGAGTCTCCGAACGATAGCCTGATGCTTGGATCGAAAGATCCCAGGGTCGTATTGGGCTTTCCCCGTTTCTCCTGACAGATCGGATGGCATGATCATGCTCGGAGAACGAAGCGATGACACGAAGCGGAAGACATTTCACGGACGAGTCCAAGTACGAAGCGGTGCGATTGGCTGAACAGTCCGATAGCAATGTATCGAGGATGGCGCAAGACTCTGGGCCGGACCCAAGCGTTCTACGACGCTGGATCGGTCAAATGCGCGATGGTACGTGGGAACCGGCAACAGGCAAGCCGCTCAGCCCCATGCAGTTCGAGGCGGCGGCTTGTTAGGTTAAACAACCTGCCAGGAGAAACGGGGAAAGCTCAATACAGTTACTTGCTGTTTGTTGGCAGCCATTAAATTATCATGCTATTTAATGAAAAAATTATGTGCCTAATAGAGATAGGAGAGAGGTCATGACAGTGGAGTTGCTGCGTTCTTTTTTTTGCTGGACGGCTGTATGCAAAATTGTTTTTCTGAGCGTAATATTTTTTATTTTCCTGATAACGCGCAATGTCATCCACCTCCTGCACGGGCGCTGGTTCGGCATTTCGAAAGAAACGATTAACGCCATCCTCTATGGGGCTATGGCAGGGTATAAACTGGCGATCTTCGCTTTTTTCGTCATGCCGTACCTCGCTTTACGCTTCTTCATGTAGCTGTTTTTACCCTACCTCAAGATAATCTGCCCAAAGCAGCTGCTTACCGTCAGGGTTCCAGGCGGGCGACGTTATCGAGAAGGCACGCAATTCACCCATCTCTTTTTCGAGCAATACCGTTCCGCTCTACTCGAGCAAGCGAAACCGCGCGTAAGCTTCTCCTGTCAAGTAGTGCATCTATAAAAAGAGGCTTTGCGTTCGCATTGTTGGTGATAGAGGCTCGTCGACATACTTATCACTCGACGAGTCACTGACCGGCCCTCGCGATATCGCATCGAGGTGCGGCCTTGCCGCTGGCAAGAATAAACTTGAAGCAGAACGTTTCCCTCTCTACACTGTTGGCCGACGGTAAGTTTTGTAGTTCTCCGGGGGTGTCTCTGGCTTCGACGGGGGTTGCGAAATCGACCGGCGCATGCCGAGGGGGCAGCTTTCCTCGATAATCCAGCCGCAAAAATACAGACGCCAACGACGACGTCTACGCTCTGGCCGCTTAAGGCCTAGCCCCGAACCCACTTGTGCCTGTGCTTGTGGATGTAGGGTCATCATCACAGGATCGCTGCTGGCGGCGACTCGTCAACTAGCAGTTAAATCAAAGCGGGTATGTCCTTGGGTGTGCTTTGCGCATCGTGTTACCCCGGGACGAGATCTAACGGTGCGCTAAGCATGTAGTGCCGGAGATGGAGTGCCTTCGGACGCGGGTTCGACTCCCGCCACCTCCACCAACACCTAAAATCCCAGCGTTTATCGTTGGGATTTTTTTTGCATCAAACTCCTGTATTTACGCGGTTTACGGTCTATGCCTCTTGAACATGCAAGCCCTGCCGGGGGGCCTGACAACCCAAATTCTGGCCTTTTTGCCTCTCTGTTCTCTGCGACCCTCTTGAACATCCAAGAGCCGAAGTCATGGATTGGCGCGGGTTTGAGGGCCGCGAGTTGTGGTTTGTGTCTGGTGACCGAGTGCGACCGAAGTGACAACGCGCATAAAAAAACCGCCTTGCGGTGGTGGTCGAGAGGATGTCCGTCAGCGTCCGTTGGCATCCAACGCATCGCGCTGTGCCTGCCAGCACGGCATGAACTTGCCACGCAACAACGGCGTAAGACCTACGTCGAGACGGCCTTCGGCTAGGCCCTCGACCAGATCGGGCGCCAGTTGCACCAACCGGTAAATTCGACTGCCTGCGCCGACCCACGACCGCGTGTCCGCGATCCTGCTGATCGGCGAGGCGGTGGCGAAGGTGCCGGGCGTGAAACCTGGAATTGCAGCGGCAGCAATCTCCCAGTTGCCGTATCTAGCCATTCGTGCAATAATTTCATGAAAACGAAATTTCCTCCTTGTCAGAAATTTCCTCCTGATCCGAAATTCTTTATGAGGCTTATATTCATGCATGCAGAAAAAAAGAATGCCCCTGAGCATCAGGGGTGTACGCTACTCAGGTGGCGAACGACACTGGGGTGGGGCTTGGCTGAAACAGCCAAACGGCTCGGAGTCACACCTCGCACACTCAATAGCTATGAGAGTGGGGCACAAGAGATACCAAAAGGCCGCTGGAGCCTCTTCCTGCACGAAGTAGCCAAAGTGCTTAGGCCTCTTCGGCCTAATGAGATCCCGGTCGGCCTAGTGACAGTGAATGGTGAGGATGGCTTCACCTGTATCGATGTCGTCTCGGCCGACAACTACGCCGGCCTTGCCATCAGTGACGATGGCAAGCGGGGCTTAATTGCCTCCTACGCGATCAACAGGGAAACAGGTACTCCGTACCTCCACCGACAACCATTTCTCGTAGAAGTGAACAGGCACTTGTTCAAAGCCGTTGAAGCATGGGATGAGGATCGCCGGGTTCAAGCTAAGGACGAAGCTGTGTACCACATGCATCGATGGATCACCCGCATGGCTTTGAAGGGCGAGATTGACAATCCCGATTTAGCAACCCTGAAACTGGAGATGAACGAGGCGAACGAAAAGCTCAAGGCTGCGAAGGACGCCACTGCAGACGATCAAGCCCGTCTCTTCGAAGCACACGAGGCCGCCGTGGCCGCCTTTGTGGAAGCCCTCGCTCGCCACAAGCCAATCCAGGAAATGAATATCCTGCGAGATCAATAGCTCGCATTCAGCGAGGCCATCTCAGCGCCGGGAGATGGCTCGCTGAGCAGTGGATCCTCATGACATTCGACTGAATACCCAAGCGTTTTGCTAGGGAGTTGATGGGTACCGTTTAAAATCAACCTGGAATTTTCATTCTAGGAAAATTGATCTACTAAAAGAACACACCATCCCCGCCGGAACAGCATGCCATATTGCATGACGAATCTACGAAATGGGAATCCGCTCTAACCATTACGAGGAACACCCATGACAAAATTAACGGAAAAAGATCACGAAGCTATGGACAAGATGCTAGGCAAGATGCTTGATGCTTATAAGAATGGCGATATTAGTAAAAAGGTCGCTGTATTGGGCCTTGCTCACATTATGGCTGCGTTGGACAAAGGAAATACCGGAGAGGCTGTGGCATGGTTCAATCAAAATAATTTGGAGTACTTCAAGGATGCCAATTGAAGTTCAACATGGCAGGAACTCAATTAGGAGCAGCGCTATTTGTTTGGTAGTGATCCGCCGATCAGCAGTCGTCGATTTGTCAAAAAACGGATTGCCCACCGCCGGTAGAGGCCCGTGAAGCAGTCAGGCCAGTGTCAAAAATGGAGCCAGGATTGCGACGCTACGCTCCACCAAGATCTCATGCCTGACCGCTCCATAGAGTAGAAGATTACCTTTGGGATCAAAATATTACCCTCTGCTTTGGAATACGAACGCAAGTTCGGTTCCCTATTCCGTCACCAATAATAAACGCCCAACCATTCTTGGCTGGGCGTTTTTCTTTGCGGATTCCGCACACCGCGCAGGCTTTACAAGCCACGGCGGTTTTTCAGGTTATCTGACGCCGACATGACGTCCGACCAAGGACGACACGTTTCCGCCAGGGGACACGTTCGCCCGTTGGCCTAGCAAGTCCACCAGGGTCGCGCCTCTGGCTGATGCCTGCGTCAGCTCGCTGGCGGTTGCCGCAAGGATGATCTGACGGGTCCCGCCGGCGCACGACAGTTGGAACGTCCTGTTGTCTTTGTACGCTCCGTTCACCGACGAGCAGTCCGCCCAGAAGCGCGCTAGGGCAGAAAAAGCCTGGCCTGATGGGTGAAGAGCGCCCGGGCGTGCCCGGTCGGTCGGGTCACGACCCACCAGACCATAGTTCGCTTCGCTCACATCAGCGACGTTGTCGTCTTGGAGGTCGTACCACCACACCCCTCGCACCATGCCGGTCGCGCGCGACCTCACGTACATCTCGACCACATATTGGGCCTGGACATCCGCGGTGACCGCACGATTACCGCCCCGCGACCAACCCACCTCGGTAACCCACATCGGCAACCGCCGGCCGTAATCCCTGGCGACCTCGTCGGACACGGTTACGACACAGTTAACAGCTACCTGTGGGCCGGCCGACGCAGCGGTGCTCGTCCCCGGGCAACCATTGAGGTGCGAAACATACGGATGGATCACCGCACCGTCGACCTGGACGTTGCGGTCGCGCAGGTAGTTCATCGATGCCGTGGTCCACGCGGCATTACGAGCAGAGATCGCGTTGACGATCACGGGCACGCCCGGCGCTGTCTGCCGTAGCGACGGCACGTTCAACCCTTCACGTTCGGGGTAGAGCAGCGTCTCCACCAGCTTGCCGTACATCCTAGGACAGCCAGGTTTGTCAGTCTTGTCGTCTGGGCACGGAGCATCCCAGTTGGGCCGCTCCCAGCCCCAAAAATCGAACCAGCCCATATAGATGTCCCACTCGTTCCAGATCTCGATACCTGCAAGGTTCTGGTAGCCGATTTGACCGATCATCTTATTGGCGTACTCCAGGAACGCCTTACGCTCGGCGGTAGTATCCGGGAAGCCGCCTCCTTGCATGTATTTCGGATTTCCGTAGTCCAGGATGAACAGCAGTTTTCCGCCATTCCTCGCAATGATTTTGAATTTATCAGTCGCTGTTGTTCCAGGCTTATCCACCTCATCCCAGCCCGCCTCATCACGCAGCGAAGTGACGCCCATTTCGGTCAGTGCGATCTCACCGATGGTCTTGCCGTCACTCTTGCGGCCAGGGTCGCCCAGATGCGAGGCCACGCCCATGTAGAACTGGTCGGATATGCCGGTTGTTGGAGGCATGCCCCCATAGAACTTGATTCCCTCGGCAATCCAACCGCTGGCGATAAGGGCATTCTGTTCTGCCTGGGTCACTGCGAAACGGTGAACATTGCCTTTCAGAAAACGATAGACCGGTTGCGTACAACTGTTCTGAGAGGAGGATACGTAAAAATTTGGACCATGATCGACATACCCATACTTCTGAACAGCAGAGGCAATTTCATTTGGATTGGTCATCCAGATGAAATCATTAGTGATAGGGTTGTACAGCCGATGTGCGGCGATTAGTCCACTAGCCGTTGTCACTGACGCATAGAACGGCGTACCGTTATTTTGTGTGAATCCATGCTGGGTGGCGGCACTATTTGCCTCGTTTTGCCAGGGTGTAAGCAGATTCGTTTGGGATTTTGGGTTAATAACTTGATAAATGGGGTTAGAAAAAACTGCACAAGGATCCGCAGCCGCGGCCACAGAAGTAAAAGCAGAAGTGAGTAGAAATACCGAAGATACCAATATAGGTTTCCTGAATACGGCACCGGCACTGGTAAAAATCCTAGAACAAATTGAGTTCATAATTTACGTTCACATCCTTCTAATAAATAGTAAGTACGTAAAAACAGTCATGAATTTCAGCCATCACGTGCGCTAGAAGAGTGACTTCCCTCTGTCACTCCTCACAGCCTGCCCTGTGCAATGCGGAACACTGCACCAAGCTCGCCCGAAGTATACAGCTTATATTAGCATTACGGCATATGTTATTATAAAAAAACAAATAAGATCATTTCTAAAAATCAACAGGACAAATCTTGTTTCCTTCCAGCGCAGGGCAGAAAGCAGATCATTAGGTGACGCAATAAACTTAAGCGTTTTTGCATAATCATTGGGAGAACGATAACCGAGGACGGAATGTAGATATATGGGTTACAGAAGTCATGGATGTAATACGCAATAACGCAATGGATATGAAATTTGGAATGGATACACGGTGTTCGCTTCTTCGTTTTTAAGGGTGACGAAAAAACTTTCAGCCACAGTATTGTCCAAACAACGACCGGATCGGCTCATGCTGGGGATAAAGCTTTTGTCGGCAAGGGTATTGAACCCAGGTCATGGAAGTACCTTACTCGATGTCCAGTCCCATGGAACCGCAAGGCATCGAATACAGTCCTGCACGTTACCGCAGTTATGTGTTTCACGGAAACAAGCCATAGGTTGATCACATATCCCCCTCTCAATCTCGGCGAAGCAGACGAGACATATCAGCAAGCTATTGATGTCCTATGGGACTTCCAGCCAACATCTGCTGAAGTCAGTAACTACAAACGAGCTTGTCACCCAAG
>JAITWM010000220.1 GCA_031285265.1 Lysobacteraceae bacterium | reverse complement strand
CATCGGCTGCGGCCCCGGATACGCCAGCGCCATCTTGCGCAAACGCTGGCCGAAAGCGCGTGTGATCGCTCTCGACTCGGCATTGCCGATGTCCAATACGGTTTGCGGTGCTTTGTCGTCGAGATAGTCGAGGGATTCAAGCAAACGTGTCTGCACCTCCTGGGATAGCGCCGCGGCACCGGCATAGCCGGGAGCCGCCCGTGAGAAGGCGCGACGTATGTGGCGGTAATCGAAGATCGAATTCATCGGAAAAGAAACATGATGCGCAGCAAGCGCGTTGCAAACGAGAAGCAGGGAAGGTTACGGGAATGGGTCATGTATGACAAAGTCGCAAATCCGTGCGGCGGCCGCGTTGCTGCCGAGTCTCGGATGCCGTCACCACCATCCGGCCACCGCCGGCCATTGGCGATAGAGGTCCGGTAACAGATTTCCGAGCGGTTCATGCAGGTGTTCTGCGCTGTACTGCCGTAGCCGGACAGGTTCATCGAAGAACGGGGTCGAGACGATCGCTGCTCCTGAGTTACATTGGCCGGGACGCTATCCGGCTATCGACCGGAGGAGAGATCCAAACTTATCGGAACTTGTTCGAACTGACTTAACGGGCGGCGTTCAAGACGGGGTGAACTCGATGGGGGGATCGCCCTTGCGCAAAGTGAAATGCGGGCCATCCGGAAATCCCGCCCGCACGAAGAATGAGATGGCATCTTCAGCGTGCTTGCGAGTCACGTAAGGCGCTTTGATCAACGCATCGAGGTAGAGCCCGCGCTCCTCCTGGTCCGGCGGACGTGCCCGGTACAGCGTCCGTCCGCGCTTCGGATCGGCATGACATGACAGGACAGCGGCGTCGCCGTCGATGCCCCACCAGATCTCTACGGTCGAACAGTCCTCAGGCCGCATACGCAATGGTTTCAGGAAAAGTATCTCATCGCCGAACGGATGTGCCGGGATATAGGCGCAAGGCAGATGTTCGTGCCGATAAATGCCTTCTTGCAGATAGCCGATGCGACGGCGAAAACTTTCCCAGCGAATGGCACGGTAGTCGATTGGCATCAGCGCACCGGATGGACGCGGCCAGCGGACTTGACGATGAAATGATGCGGATCCGATGCGTCGTCATGACAGGAGTCCGTTGGGAATCGATACATTCTGGAATTCGTGTTTTGAATCAAAACCGGTTGGGAGTATGGGTGTCGTCGCGCATGCATGCAACATCGTGTTGAAATTGAGCTAATGCAAAGGGTGACATGAGGTTGCCGGAGAAGGGGTATGCGATTCTCTGTGCAAGCCTGAATTTTCCCGTCGTCGAAATCATCCGTCGCGGTGCCAAGCGTCGATCGAGGAAGTAAGAACTCGACTCAAACCAGCCATACAATTGTCATAATGAATCACATATTAGTTTTCAATAGATATCATTGAGTAATGATAACTGCAAAGATAATAGTGCCGAGGTCTTGCAGGTCTACCAATTAGGGATGACCATAGCCGATTCGAAGAAGCGGAATATGCGTCGACAGAAGTACTGAATCGAAGCTGGAAAAATCCGGAATGACTCGGGGCAACCGGGGAAGTGCAAGAATGACGGTTGGTGAATGGTCTTGGCGGAAGTTTGGTCGCCACGGGCCTTGTCCGAACTTTGGAATTGAGCTGGAATGTTGCATCGCAGGATACGATGTGACCCTATTGCTCGTGTAGGCAATGGTTTTGTTTTTGCTGATGAACAACCAAGGCTCAGCGTACTGTTCAAGCTTTTTCAGGAGCGAAGATGGCAATAAAAGTATTGGACCGCCAAGCTTGTCTTGTTGGTTTTTGATCATTGGACATGGAATCAGACATTAGGCATTGCATGCCTGAATACCGCTGGATTCAGAGCCCAGAAGAATCTTAGGGTCCCTGCCCAAAATTATTAATGAGCGATGAGTAAATGAACCTTCCAGACTCCAAGCCTCAAGATTTCAGACCTCCGGATTCCTCTTTCTATCTGATGGTGGAGTCGTCCCCCAATGCCGTTCTGCTGGTGAACAGGGAAGGAAGGATCGGCTACGCCAACCGGCAATCCGAATTGCTGTTCGGTTATGCCTCCGCCGAGCTGATTGGTCAGTCCATCGAAATGCTGATGCCCGAGCATTTCCGTAAGAACCATGCCGTGTATTTGAACCGCTTCATGCAGAAGCCGACGTTACGGCCCATGGGCGCGGGTAGAGTGCTGTCCGGGCTACGTAAGGACGGCAGCGAATTTCCGACCGAGATAGGCCTGAACTCGATAGAGCTGACCGACGGTATGTGGGTGCTGGTGACTATGGTTGACGTCACCGAGCGCGAGCAGGCAGGGGACCGCTTCCGCCAAGTCGTGCATTCGTCGCCGAACGCAATCGTGCTGGTGAATCGGTGCGGCAAGATTGTGTTGGTAAACCAGCAAACGTGTGCGCTATTCGGTTACGAAGAAAAGGAAATGCTCGGGCAGCCCCTGGATATTCTGCTTCCGGAGCGGTTCCGCTCGCAGCACGCCAAGTTCAAGAGTTCTTTCTTTGCCGATCCACAGACCCGATTCATGGGCGTCGGCCGTGACTTGGTCGGATTGCATAAGGAGGGCAAAGAAATTCCGATCGAAATAGGGCTGAATCCCATGCAGACCAGCGGAGAATTGATGGTGCTGGCCTCGATCGTCGACATTACCAAACGCCACAAGCAGGAAGAGCTGCGGGCAGAAAAGGAAGCAGCGGAAGCGGCCAACAAGGCAAAGAGCGAGCAGCTGGCGATCGCCAGTCACGACCTAAAGAATCCGCTGGCTGCGATCACCGGCTTGTCCGAGATCCTGTTGCAGATGAAAAAAGCCACGCCGAGCGCTTCCACGCAGGACATCGAGTTCTTGCAGAATATCTACGACGCTTCGCGGCATATGTCTGAAATGGTTAAGGGCATTTTGGCCAACGAAGACTGGGGACAACAAGGATTCGCGTTGAATAAGGAAAACGTGGACCTCAGCGCTCTGTGCAACGATCTGGTTCGTTTCAACGAACCTGTTGCGCAAAGGAAGGATATCCATCTTTTATCCAATATCGCGCCGGATATCGCCTTGTGCGGGGACAAAACGCGCCTGTATGAGGCGTTCGACAACTACATCAACAATGCGATCAAGTATTCCCCGAGCGGAAAAACCGTGACGGTCACGCTTACACGACTGCCTGACAAGGGCCAGATCGAATTCGGCGTACGCGACCAAGGGCCTGGACTGACCGACGATGACAAGACTCAAATCTTTGGCAAGTACAAGAAGCTCAGCGCCAAGCCGACTGGTGACGAGTTCTCCACCGGATTGGGGCTGTCAATCGTCAAGACTTTCGTGGAACTGCACAACGGCAGCGTGGGGTGCGATAGCACCTACGGCCAAGGAGCCTATTTTTGGGCCCGTTTGCCAACCGTGGAATGATCCGTCATCGCGTCCCGGGATCATCGGGCTGTGTACCCGGTCGATCTCCCGAGCGTGGTCAGATCCAGCGATATCTTCAACACGCCGTCGTAGCACGATGATTTGAACCCGTTGCGCTGCAACTTCCACTTGATCTTGGCAATCGACATTCCGTTGGAGTTCATCTCGCGAACGATGTCCGTGACCACGATAATCTCGTGGATCGCGAGTCATCCGGCGTATCCGCTCTGGATGCCGGGCGAGCGAGTTTTTTGCTTATTCGAACTCTGCCCGCCCTCCCGTTCGATATCAGCGAACATTGGCTGAAAATCGAATCGGAATCTCTAGGCAGTCGTTTTATCGATTGCGTTGATCGTTCCAGTGCGGTCGCGGATCGCCTCTGGCCTATCCTGCCCCGTGCTCTTCCGTACTTTTTGGTTTGGGTAGGTGTTCCTTGACGATATCGCGCATTTCCTGCGGCGGCGTGCCTTTGACGATATAGTGCGCCGCGCCGCGCTTGATGGCGGTCTGGACCGTGTCGAGATCGGAGATCGCCGTCAGCATGATGACCACGGCATCCTTGTCGAATGCGATGATCTCACCGAGCGCCTCCATGCCGTCCATGACTGGCATGTTGACGTCCAGCAGGACGATGTCAGGGCGCTTCCCCTTGTACAAGGCCACGGCTTCGCTGCCGTTCTCGGCTTCGCCAACGATTTCGCAATCCAGCGGCATCAGTACCGCCTTGATAAGATTGCGAACGAGCTTATCGTTATCCGCTATCAGCACTCTCACTTTCTTCGATTCGGTCATGCCGTTCCCAGTCGATAGATTTGCAAGATTTTAACGATATTATCCTCGAAGCTACCCAGGCGCAACCATACCTATTCAAAGCAAATCAAACGATTTTCTTTGACTATTATTGGGATAGGCTTGAGCTGAGAACCGGCTTCTCTAATCGATACTTCCTCGATCTTTGACACCGTGGCAGACGACTTTGACGATGGGAGGATCAAACTTGCGCAGAGAACTGCACGTTCCGTCTCCGGCAACCGCACGCCACTACTTTGGCATTTGTAATATCGAGCGGGTTCCTGCGGGAGATAAGACATCTTCTCTCAGGCTGCTATCCGTACGTTGACCACGGTCTCGGCGTTCTACGTGAACCTTTCACTGGCATTTCGACGTCATCGCCGAGATCTCTGCGCTCGCACGATCATCAGAGCACATGCGCAGAGGCTTCAGAAGCTACATGGTGTCCGCTAGGCAAAAAACGAAGCCCCGCTTTGCAGCGGGGCTTCGCATGTTACGAGAAGCGCGGGGTACGCGACTGGATCAGAAATCCATGCCGCCCATACCGCCCATACCACCGCCGCCCGGCATCGGAGGTTCTTCTTTCTTCGGCATCTCGGCCACCATCGCTTCGGTGGTGATCATCAAGCCGGCGATCGAAGCCGCGTTCTGCAATGCGGTGCGGGTAACTTTGGTCGGATCCAGAATACCGAATTCGACCATGTCGCCGAACTCACCGGTCGCGGCGTTGTAACCATAGTTGCCTTTGCCGTCTTTGACCTTGTTGACGATCACGGACGGCTCTTCGCCGGCGTTGGCGACGATTTCACGCAACGGTGATTCCATCGCGCGCAGCGCGATCTGGATGCCGTGATCCTGATCTTCGTTGCCGCCTTTGAGCTTGCCGATGGCAGCCAGCGCGCGAATCAATGCGACGCCGCCACCCGGCACCACACCTTCTTCCACCGCTGCGCGGGTCGCGTGCAGTGCATCTTCGACGCGTGCCTTCTTTTCTTTCATTTCGACTTCGGTCGCAGCGCCGACCTTGATCACCGCAACACCGCCGGCGAGCTTGGCGACGCGCTCCTGAAGCTTCTCGCGGTCATAGTCGGAGGAGGTTTCCTCGATCTGCGCCTTGATTTGCTTGATCCGGGCTTCGATGGCCTGTGTGTCGCCGGCACCGTCGATAATGGTGGTGTTTTCCTTGGTGACCTGGATTTTCTTGGCGCGGCCGAGATCCTTGACCGTGGCTTTTTCCAACTGCAGACCGACTTCTTCGGAAATCACCGTGCCGCCGGTCAGTACCGCCATGTCCTCCAGCATCGCCTTGCGGCGATCGCCGAAGCCAGGTGCCTTGACCGCGCACACTTTGACGATGCCGCGGATGGTGTTGACCACCAGCGTCGCCAGCGCTTCGCCTTCGACTTCCTCGGCGACGATCAGTAACGGCTTACCGGCTTTGGCTACGCCTTCCAGCACAGGCAGCAGATCGCGTACATTGGAAATCTTCTTGTCGTGCAACAGGATGTACGGATCATCCAGCTCGACCGACATCGACTGTTGGTTGTTGATGAAATACGGCGACAGATAACCGCGATCGAACTGCATGCCTTCGACCACATCCAGTTCGTTTTCCAGGCCCGAGCCTTCTTCGACTGTGATCACGCCTTCCTTGCCGACCTTTTTCATCGCATCGGCGATGATGTTGCCGATCGATTCGTCGGAGTTGGCGGAGATGGTTCCGACTTGTGCGATCGCTTTGTCGTCGGCGGTGGGCTTGGACAGTTTCTTCAGTTCGGCGACGGTGGCGATGACCGCCTTGTCGATGCCGCGCTTGAGATCCATCGGGTTCATGCCGGCGGCAACGGCCTTGACGCCTTCGCGGATCAGCGCCTGTGCCAGTACGGTGGCGGTGGTGGTGCCGTCACCAGCATTGTCGGATGTCTTGGAAGCGACTTCCTTGACCATCTGTGCGCCCATGTTTTCGAATCTGTCCTGCAGTTCGATTTCCTTGGCGACGGAGACGCCATCCTTGGTGATGGTTGGAGCGCCGAAGCTCTTCTCGAGCACGATGTTGCGGCCTTTCGGGCCGAGCGTGGCCTTGACGGCATTGGCGAGTATATTGACGCCGCGCACCATGCGCGAACGAGCGTCTTCGCCGAAACGAATGTCTTTGGCAGCCATTGAAATTACCTCGATTCAGAAATGATTGAGAATGTAAGAAGGGATAGGGCGAGGATTAATCCAGGATCGCGAAGATGTCGTCTTCGCGGACAACCAGATATTCAGCCCCGTCGAGCTTGACCTCGGTGCCGCTGTACTTGCCGAACAGCACTTTGTCGCCGGCCTTGACTTTCGGGGCGCGGACGCTGCCGTTGTCCAATGCTTTGCCTTCGCCGACCGCGACGACTTCGCCTTTGATCGGCTTTTCGGTGGCCGAGTCCGGGATCACGATGCCGCCGGCGGACATTTTCTCTTCTTCCATACGCTTGATGACTACACGGTCATGTAGGGGTTTGATCTTACTCATGCCATTCTCTTAAGTGGTTGATTGAATTAAAAAATGGTCTGGGATATTAGCACTCGTACAGGGAGAGTGCCAAACCCGGTGACAGAAAACCCCGGCCTAGCCGGAGATACCGCAGTAAATGGGGGTGACGGAATGGCTTTCAAGAGGGGTTTGCTCGGGTTCGCTGCCGGGGTCAGTCGAATAACGATACGGAATGGGCGGAGCCTACCGTTGTCGCTTCGATTACTGCGATGGGCAAGTATTCGAACCGTCGCATCGTGGATCTCTGAAAGGCATTTTCATGGTCGCAGTTTTCACGTCGGTGAATGTCTATCCACGACGTGTAGCGATGAGCATGCGTGACCGCAACACGCTGACCGGGTTGCTAGGGCGGACTGGACTGGCGATGGCGGGAAAACGGCCTCGTTCGCTGCTGCAATGCTGAAAGAAAAGGCGGCGGCGAGATCGGCCGCCGCCTGGGTGCGATTCTCAGCGCAGGCTTCGTTTACTGATTTTGCGCATGCGGAATTTCTGCGCCTTGCCGGTGACCGTCATCGGGAAACGTTTTACGAAATGGAAGTGGCGAGGTACTTTGAAATGGGCAATACGTTCCCGGCACCACAGGCGCAGCGTTTCTTCATCAAGGGCGCGGCCGGCGCGAGGCCGGACCCAGGCGACGACTTCTTCGCCGTATTTGATGTCCGGGACGCCGACGACGTGCGCCTCGGAGATATCCGGATGGGTAATCAGGAATTCTTCGATCTCGCGGGGATAGATGTTCTCGCCGCCACGGATGATCATGTCCTTGCTGCGACCGATGATGCGCACGTAACCGTCCTCGTCCATGGAGCCGAGGTCGCCGGTATGCATCCAATGCGCAGCGTCGATCACTTCACGGGTCGATCCCAGGTCGTTCCAATAGCCGAGCATCACGCTGTAGCCGCGCGTGCATAGTTCACCCACTTCGCCGCGCGGTACGATCCGGCCGTCTTCGTCGATGATCTTGGTTTCCAGTTGCGGTTGAGTCCGGCCGACGGTAGTGACGCGCAGTTCGAGATCGTCGTCGGGGCCGGTCTGCGTCGATACCGGACTGGTTTCGGTCATGCCGTAGGCGATCTGCACTTCTTTCATATGCATTTCGTCGATGACCCGGCGCATCGTTTCGATCGGGCAGTTGGACCCGGCCATGATGCCGGTGCGCAGTGTGGACAGGTCGAAATCACCGCGCTGTGGATGATCCAGTTCGGCGATGAACATGGTTGGGACGCCGTACAGCACGGTGCCTTTTTCTTTGGTCACCGCGTCGAGCGTGAGCAGCGGATCGAACGAAGCATTGGGATAGATCATCGTGGCGCCATGGCTCAGGCAGGCGAGGTTGGCCATCACCATGCCGAAGCAGTGATACAGCGGAACGGGGATCACCATGCGGTCGTTTTCGGTCAGGCCGAGACTGATGCCGACCATGTAGCCATTGTTGAGAATGTTGTAATGGCTGAGAGTGGCCCCTTTTGGGAACCCCGTCGTGCCCGAGGTGTATTGGATATTGATCGGGTCGTCGAACTGCAGCGATTCCTGACGCTCCCGCAACGCTTCCGGGTTGGTGTATTCGGCGAATTCGAGTAATGAAGCCCACGACAGAAAACCGGAGGGCGGATTGGTGCTGAAGCTGATGATGCCGCGCAGCTCGGGCAAGGTTTCGCTGAATAGCGCACCCGGTTCGGTCTCGGCCAGTTCGGGCACCAACTGATTGAGCATGGCGTGATAGTCGGACGTACGGAACGTGTCGACGCAGACCAGCCAGTTGCACCCGGATTGCTTGAGCGTGTATTCCAACTCGCTGAGACGGTAGGCCGGGTTGATGTTGACCAGAACAATTCCCACCTTGGCGGCTGCGAATTGCAGGAAACACCATTCTGCATAATTGGGCATCCAGATACCGAATCGATCTCCGGTTTTCAGGCCGATCGCCATCAATGCGCGCGCCAATATGTCGACTTCGGCGGCCAGCTCCGTCCAACTGAAACGCAGTCCTTGGTGGAGCGATATCAGCGCCTCGCGATCAGGGAAGCGGGCAACGGTTTCATCCAGCATCGAGCCGATCGTCCTGGTCAGCAGCGGTATGTCCTGGCGGCCTCTGGTATAGCTGAGATGTTTCATGAGCGGATTTTATTCGATGTGAAAAAAGGGGGAGGCGTGCGTTGCCGTGGCGATGTGTCGCCGCACGCCATCGGTTACCTTCACGTAAAAGCGCCGCTTGGGCAAGACGTCGGATGCGCGCGTATCAAAATATTGCCTGTTGAATCCGGCGATTGGGATGGTGGAATTCATTATGGCACCGCGCGCTTTTGCGTTTTTGGCCACCGGTACCGAAAATGCTTCGTGCTTCCGGCGAGGCATTCCCGTCAGTACTCATGCGTGTGGCAGCGAGTCCCGAAATATCAATACAGGTCCGTAGGGTCTATGTCGAGCGACCAGCGGGTCTTGCGTGCTTGCGGCAATTGTTCGATCTCGATGAGCGTCTGTTCAAGCAGGCGGTGCAATGACGGTCTGTGCCCGGTCGAAAGCAGTAACTGCACTCGATGCAATCCCGCACGGCGCGGCATCGGCGCAGTGACCGGGCCATATAGCGAAACTGGTTCGCCGCTATCGGTCGGCGATGACGTGGAAGTCAAGGCGATTTCGAACCGGCGCTTGGCTGCATGCAGAAAACTCAGTGCGGCTTCGGCATGCCGCGCTTCGGCGCGCAGCAGTGCCAGATGCGTGAAAGGAGGGAATCCTGCTGCCTGCCGTTGCGGCAATTCATCTTCGGCGAAGGCGTGGTATCCGCCATGGATCAGTGCGTACAACAGCGGGTGATCGGGATGATGCGTCTGCCACCAGACTTCGCCGGATCGTTTCGCGCGCCCGGCGCGCCCGGCGACTTGCAGCAGTTGCTGGGCGAGTTTCTCGTGTGTGCGGAAGTCCGATGAAAAAAGTCCTTCATCGATACCGACGACGACGACCAGTGTCAAGTTCGGCAGATCGTGTCCTTTCGCCAGAATTTGAGTGCCGACCAGGATGCCGGGATGATCGCCGAGCCGTTGCAGCAGTTTGGTCAGACCATCGCGGCGTTGTGTGGTGTCGCGATCGATGCGCAGGACAGGAATATCGGGAAAGTGTCGAATGAGCGACTCTTCCAGCCGCTCCGTGCCAATGCCTTGAGGTTGCAGGGCCAGACTGCCGCAGGCCGGGCAGGCAGGCGGCCGAGCTTGGCGCGAGCCGCAATGATGACACAGTAGCTTCCCGCTGTTGGCGTGGAGGGTCATTGGCGTATCGCAGCGCGGGCATTGTGCATTCCAGCCACAGTCATGGCATAGCAGAACGGGCGCATAGCCGCGGCGATTCTTGAATACCAGCACCTGACCGCCGTTACTCAGATTGGTAGTGATCGCCTCCAGGGTTTCCGGTGCCAATCCTGCATGCAGCGGACGCTTGCGCACGTCCAGAATACGTACTTGCGGCGTGCGCGCATCGCCGGCGCGCTCACGCAATCGCAGTGATATGTATCGGCTGGATCGGGCATTGTGCAGCGATTCCAGCGATGGCGTGGCGCTGCCGAGAAGGATGGGTATGTTCAATGCTTTACCGCGGACCAGGGCGAAATCGCGCGCATGGTAACGGATGCCATCCTGTTGCTTGTAACCGCTGTCATGCTCTTCATCGATCACGATCAGCCCGGCTTCGGGCAGTGGGGTGAATACGGCCGAGCGGGTACCGACGATGACGCGCGCCTGGCCGCGCTGCGCTGCGAGCCAGACGCGTGTGCGTTCGTTGTCGCTCAAACCGGAATGCAATGCATGGATCGGTATGCCGAGACGGTCGTGAAATCGAGCCAGCATCTGTGGCGTGAGTCCGATTTCAGGAACCAGGACCAATGCCTGCTTGCCGCTCGCCAGGCAGGCGCGAATGGCATGCAGATAAACTTCGGTCTTGCCGCTGCCGGTGATGCCATCGAGCAGGAATGGCGCGAATCCGGTAGCGCCGGCGATGGCATCGATGGCTATCTGCTGCTCGATGTTCGGTATGGGGCCGGGAAAGGATGGCCGTTCCTGTTGCGCAATGGTGGCCGGAACGCGTTCGAGGTAGCCGCGCTCGACGAGCGAGCGGGCGGCATCACGCCACGAAGCCATGAATTCGTCCAGTCGATCTTCGGTGGCGTTGGTATTGACCAGCAAGTACTCGGCCAAACGTCGCGGGCGGCCGTTTTGCCGCAATCGGGAAAGCTCTGCGATTCCTTGCCGTGTCAGCCGCCATGCCCAGGTGCGGGTATCCGGCAGCGGATTGCCGTGGCGCAGTGTCACCGGCAATGCGGTCGCCAATACTTCACCCAGTGGAGCGTGTGTGTAGTGCGCCAGCCAGCGCAATGAGTCCAACAGTTCATTCTGGAGTATTGGCTCGGGATCGAGAAATGTCAGTGCCTGGCGCAGTTCCGGTATCTTCTCCGGCTCGGCGGTGCTGATCGCTGTGACGATGCCGACCAGTTCGCGTGGTCCGAAAGGGACGCGTATCCGGCGACCGATATCCTTTGCCTCCGGCTGATGGCCGGCCGGAGCCAGATAGTCGAACAGGCGGCGCAGTGGAACCGGAAGAGCGACGCAGATGACGGTCGGAGCAGCGGACATCGAAAAGGATGAATGAATGGGGAGATCGGGTCGGAATAGAGTGTGATACGGGTTGTTTATTTACGCGATATTGCTTGTATGGATTCGATAAATCGGATGTAACCCGATGTTGTAATTGGGGATATGCGTTTATCCACAAAATTTGTGGATAAGTCTGTGCATCACTTCCATGCTCCATGCGCTATTGCTGACTATACAAGCCTTGGCCTTAGATTGGACAAAAAAACACCAATTTCAAATAATCCTTTAAAAACAATTAGTTGCCTGTGGAACATGGATGGGGTATCCGTACTGAAGCGATTTCATATGCTTGGTTTTGCAGGGGAATGCACTGTTGTGTACAACCTGGAGCCGAAATCGGACGACAGGCTATCGGATGGAGAAAAAATTTCGACGCTGTCAAGTGGATTTTGCATTGCCGAATGATTTGAGACCATATCGATGACTGGAACCTGAAGTGCATGTCAATATGAATCGAACGGCTGCCGAATCGGCGGTATTGCCCGCATTTTTCGATCGCGTGGAACCACAGGGGTTTGTCGTGCTGTGGCTGCACCATGGAGATGAATCTGCTGCAGAAAGAACTCTGGCGGCGGTGTCGCGGGCGTTTTGTGCGCAATCCGGCAATTTTCCGAGCAGTACGTGGCCGGCGCGGTTCTGGCGCTTGTTGGCGATGACGCCTTGTATTTCTTCCGGTAAGCGGCAATGGCCGCCATCGATGCAACGACTTGCCGAAATCGATGATCTGCCACGGCGGGCATTGCTGCTGCGTTTGGCGGGTGAGTTGCAGGAACACGAGGCCGCCGCCGCGATGGGTATTGCGGTCGATGCGTATGAGCGGTTATTGGTGTTGGCATGCCCAAGAGACGACAACGGCGAACCCGACGCCGCTGCTTGGCGGCAGCTTGCCGATACGATTCGCCGGGCGGTACGGCAGTTGTCCGAATTCCCGCCGCATGCGGAGTGTTTGCGGCGGATCCGTGCCGCGGCCATCAGTGGACGCCCGATCGAGCCCGGGCATTCGCACGACGCATCACGGATCGGACGAATTCCCGAAGAACGCGCTGCGATTTCTCCTAGTCCGGAGATACGGTTCATTGCAGGGAATGCACAGAGAAAACGAAAGATCGGCATCAGAGCGGTGGTCTTGGCGTTGTTGGTCGCGTTGGCGGTCGGTACGCTTTACTGGCGCTTGTCCGGGCGTAGCGAGAGTGTTTCAGAACCTTTGCCGGAAGTCGCTCTGGACGCGGGCGTGTTGCGCGTGATCGATTCTGGATGGGTGCAGGTGGAAACATTGCCGCCGGAGACGGCAATGCGTTCGCGCGCGACGGCAGCCGCAGCAACGCCCGCGCCGATTTTTGAACCGCCCATGCCGGAACTGGCTTTTTTCGCTTGGTATGCTGCTGGAATGCCAAGCCGCCAGATCGAGCACGAACCAGCGCCGGCATCGGTTCAGACATGGATGCGATCGCAGGATTCCAACAGTGAGTTGATACAGGATCGCTTGGCTTGGGAGAATCTAGGGCATCGCGAGCAAATCCGTATCCGGCAGGCGATGGCGGCATTCTCCGAATTGCCGTCTGTACGGCAGCACGAGCTCCGGGCGGATTTCGCCGAACGTGATGAACTTGAACAGCGAGGGTGGCTGCTGGGGCCTGAGTTGGGCAGCCGTTATGTGGCGCTGCAACCGCTGTTCGGTCTGGTACCTGAAGTGCAACGTCGACCGTTGCTGGATATGCTGCATAGTATGGATGTCAGGCAAATACATCAATTGACGGTTCTGGCGCAGCGAGTGCCGCCGCAGGAACGCGACCAACTGCGCCATGATCTGCTTGCTGTCGCTCCATCGCGGCGTGGCGACTGGTTGAATCAGCGGCTGCAGTAAGGCACTGGTAGTCCGGGCCCGGACATCGATGCGGACTCGAAAGCGGCTCCATGACACAGTGTTCGATGAGAAGGCTGCGGGATACCGGATTAACGGGGTAGAATGGCCGCCCTTTCCGGCCCGGACATCAAGCGCGTCCGTGTAACCGCAGTCGGTTGTTTGTTTCTCATGTCTTCCACTGGCTTTATTCCGAATTCAAACGCACCGCGTTTCGGCAGCGAGTTGCGCGCTACCGCGTGGTTGTCGTTGCCGCTGGTGCTGGGACACGTTTCCACAGGGCTGATCGGCTTTATCGACAACGTCATCGCTGGCCATCACGGAACGCGCACATTAGCCTCGGTGACCGTGGGTACCGGTTTGCTCTGGTTGCCGATGATGGTGCCGATCGGCACGCTGATCGCGCTGGCGGCATCGGTATCGCAGTTGCATGGTGCCCAGCGCCAAGAGGAAATAGGCCCCTTGTTCCGGCAGGCGCTATGGTTGGCACTGGGTCTGGGCGCCGTATTGTTCCTGCTGCTTAGTCTGGTACCGCCGTTGTTGCCGCGGCTGGGTATCGCGCCGGAAATCGTGCCGGGCGCGCAGGAGTTTCTGCGTTGGGTGCGTTGGGGCGTGCCGGCGCTGACGCTGTTCTTCTGCATGCGTTACTTGAGCGAAGGTACGCATTGGACATTGCCGACGATGTTGGCCGGTTTTGGCGGCTTGCTGGTGCTGGCGCCACTGGGTTATGCCTTCACTTTCGGCGTAGGGCGCTTGCCAGAAATGGGAGCGGGCGGGTTGGGGCTGGCATCGGCGGTGATGATGTGGCTGCAAGCAATCGCATTTGCGGTATATCTATTCAGGTCGCACCGTTTTGCGGCGCTGGGATTGTTTTCCCGGTTCGATCTGCCGAAGTGGACTATGATCGCACCCCTGCTGAGAACCGGTTTACCGATCGGTGTCACTATCTTGATGGAAGGCGGGTTGTTCGTTGCGACGGCATTGTTGATCGCTCGTCTGGGCGAGATCCCCGCCGCCGCGCATCAGATCGCGATCAATGTGTCGCAGTTGTGTTTCATGTTGCCGCTGGGCGTCGCCGAGGCGACGACGGTGCGGGTCGGGCATGCAGTCGGCGCTGGCGACGTGCAGGGGGTACGCCGTGCGGCATGGGCCGGATACGTCATCGTATTGGCGACACAGACATTGTCGGCATCGGTTTTGCTGTTTGGTCATGATCTGGTGGTGATGGCATATACCAGAGATGCGGCAGTAGCATCTCTGGCATCGGCGTTATTGTTGTATGCGGCGGCCTATCAGTTCCCAGATGGCATACAAGTATTGTCCGGTGGCGCGTTGCGCGGCTTGCGCGATACACGGGTGCCGATGCTGTTGGCCTTGTTTTCTTATTGGATATTGGGAATGTCATTAGGCGTGGGGCTGGGGTTGGGGCTGGCATCGGCGGTGATGATGT
>JAITWM010000172.1 GCA_031285265.1 Lysobacteraceae bacterium | reverse complement strand
TTCTTGCCCCTCGCTCAAATATGCACCTTCGGTATTCTCGCGAACGGTGATCAGATCGACCTCCCCCGAGAAACGAGACCGGGTGTTGGGAAAGGATTTCGCTGGCCGCACATTGGCGTACAAATCGAAGTGCCTGCGCAAAGCGACATTGATCGAACTGAAGCCTTCGCCTACAGGCGTGGTCAACGGGCTCTTCAACGCAACCTTGTTTTTGCGAATTGAATCCAACGTCGTCGGTGGCAATAAATCGCCGTACTTCTCCAACGCCACCAGGCCTGCATCCGCCTCCTCATACACTAGACCGGTATCGAGCGCATCAAGGACATGCAATGCCGCATCCATGATCTCCGGGCCGATACCATCGCCGCGGATAACCGTAATCGTTTGAGTCATTGAAATCTGTTCCAGGCAGTACGCGCATCCCATCGCCGGAATGCAATATAAAGTGATGAAACGGGGTCGCTTCGGTGATGTGAATTATGCCGCAGCATGGCTTTATCCCTTCTAACCGAACAACGCGACCATCCTAACCAAAACGGGAATACCCTCCTATTCCACCAAAAGTGTATTCAGGCCCTGTTATGGCATCGAACACGATGCCCGATCGAACCTTCGCCTACAGTGACTTCAATTGACCATCGAGCAGCGGTAACAACTTTCCCGCGCTATGCAATGCCATCATGTCTTCATAGCCACCGATATGAATGTCTCCGACAAATATCTGCGGAACACTGGTACGCTTGCTTCTTTCAACCATTTTCTCCTTCTCGGCGGAGTTCTGGTCGATCCTTATCTCAGTCCAATGGCGCCCTTTGCTCTTCAAAAAATTCTTGGCGGCCAAGCAATACGGACAAACAGCGGTGGAGTAGATCGTAATCTCCGGAACGGTCGTGTCCTGTGTCATCTGGGAACTCCTTCAATAGATTGTGGGTCCATTAGCAGGTGGGGATCGTTTTCCGATTTTCCATAACCTATTGTTGAAACGGTGTAGATTAATCGCTTATTCATGCCAAAAGTCTGGTGAAACGGCATGCTGTCAGCACGGTACCAGGACTGGAGATCCTACTTGCGCCTCTTCCTTCTCGCACTTGTTTTGACTCTGACCATCGCAGCGCCATCACTTCCGGCTCAGGAGACGAAACTGCCGGACATCGGCTCCTCCGCGGGCGAGTTGCTGACTCCCGCACGACAGCGCGAATACGGGGCGATGATGTTGCGCGAACTGCGTAATTACGGTTATGTCATGGAAGATCCATTACTGGAAGAATGGATACAGACGTTTGGTGACCGGCTCGTTTCCAACAGTGATCTGCCACAACAATCGTTCACATTCTTTTTGATGCACGACCGCCAGATCAATGCGTTTGCGACGCTCGGCGGTTATATCGGCGTGAATGCCGGCCTGATATTGGCCGCCGATCGTGAAGACGAAGTTGCCAGTGTCCTGTCGCATGAAATCGCGCATGTCACCCAGCAACACGTCCTGCGTGCTGTCGAGCGCGCGCAGCGCGATCAAATCCCCATATTGCTTGGCATGCTGGCGGCTATCGTCGCCGCCCAATCCGCCGGCGGCAACTCCAGCGGAGATGCGACTCAAATCGCAATTGTCGGCGCAATGGGACTGATGCAACAGAATCAGATCAACTATACCCGCGCCGCAGAGTCCGAAGCCGACCGGATCGGTATCCGGACACTGGCGCGCAGCGGTTATGACATCGACGCCATGGCCGGTTTCTTCGAACGCATGGCATTTGCTTCACGCGGCAATCAAGGAGGATACAGCGCACCCGACTATCTGCGCACGCATCCGGTGACGACCACCCGCATCAGCGAAGCCAGGCAGCGTGCCGACCAGATTAGAAAAAGCGCCACGAGTACCATTACGCCGACGACGGCACACAGAACCGAACAAGGAGCTCCCGTCTTTGCCGCAAACAATCCGCTGTTGCCACCTTCTCTTCAATTTGATTCCGTCGATACGCTGCCGCAGAGGGATGCTCATCAATTCGATTGGGCAAAAGAACGGTTGCGCGCACTCAGCGCCAGCACTCCGGAAGCGGCAATTCGCGAATACGAAGCGTTGCGGCGCAGCCGCCCGGGCGGCCTGAGCGATGCGCAGCAATACGGGCTGGCACTGGTAAAAATGCATAACAACGCCACCGCGGCAATTGCCGATCTGTCCATATTGGCACAAGCGCATCCGGATAATCTCTGGGTCAATCTGGCATTGGCCCAGGCCGAATCTCAAGCCGGACGATCAGATATAGCCAATCAGCGATTCGATGCGTTGTTGAAACGAATGCCCAACCACCGCGCGGTAATATTGACCTATGCCGCCGCACTCAATGAGCAGGGTAACCAGCAATCCGGCCAGCGGGCGCAACAGTTGTTGCGCCCTTTACTGATCGGCTCCGGGGATGACCCCGTTTTCCAACAGACTTTCGCGCGCGCCTGCGAACTGGCCGGTGATAGTGCGCGCGCCAGCGAGGCCTATGCCGAAGCCGCGTTCCTCAATGGCCGCCCAGAGCAGGCATTGATGCAACTGCAGAATCTGAAAAAACGTGACGATCTCGACTACATCACTCGGTCTCGTGTCGACGCTCGTATCGCGGCGATTACCCCACTGGTACTTGAATTGCGCAGCCAGGGGATTCGAGAGCAACGAGCGCGGCTGTATTGAACCGGATTTCATGCTCCGCTGCACCGCCTGCTACGCTCTGCCATCCAACCGAGCCGACGCAACATTCTTTCTCTTGCCGTCAATAGCGCGTATTGCCACACTAGGGACAAACGCGCGCGTCTCTTTGCCATGAAACACTGAATCCTCTTTCCTCATTATCATCATCTGGAATCATGGGCTCACCCTCCATTGCCGATACATCTGACCGATCCACCGACAATCCCCTTTTTGACCCTGCGCTTTACCTCAATCGGGAATTATCGCAGTTGGATTTCAATTTCCGCGTTCTCACGCAAGCGGAGGATCGCGACGCGCCGTTGTTGGAACGCCTGCGTTTTCTCTGTATTTCATGCACCAATCTGGATGAATTCTTCGAAATACGTGCCGCCACGGTAAAACATGCCCTGGACTTCGGTTTGCCTACCGCTCCCGATGGCATCGATCATGCGACACTGCTCGAACTCATCCACAACCGTGCCATGGAGCTGGTCGAAGCCCAGTACCGCTGCTGGAACGAAGACCTGCAACCGGCTTTGAAAGAAGCCGGAATACATATCCTCGACAATCATTCCTGGAACGCGAGACAACGCCGCTGGCTGCGTGCCTATTTCCGCAATAACGTGATGCCTGTGTTGTCTCCCCTGGCATTGGACCCAGCGCATCCTTTTCCGAAGATTCTCAATAAATCGCTCAATGTCGTCGTCGTCCTGCGCGGCATCGATGCTTTCGGCCGCACCGGTCATCTGGCCATCGTCCGGGCACCACGTTCGCTCAGCCGCATCATTCAATTGCCACCCAGCTTGTCCCATGGCAATTATGGATTCGTTCTGTTGTCTTCGCTGCTCTCCGAATTCGCGGACGAATTGTTTCCCGGCATGGTGGTCAAGGGTGCCTACCAGTTCCGGGTCACGCGCAACTCCGAATTGATGCTGGACGAAGACGACGTAGAAAACCTGGCATTGGCCTTACGCGACGAACTGGCCGAACGTGGCTACCGCCCTGCGGTTCGATTGGAAATCGCCCACGACTGTCCCAAAGACATCGTCAGTAACCTATTGCATAACTTCAAATTGCAGGAAAACGCCGTTTATCGGATCAAAGGTCCGGTCAACCTGAGTCGAGTCATCCAGGTATACGACCGGATAGCCCGTCCCGATCTCAAGTACCCGCTCTTTACCCCGAATACTCTGCGAGGTATCGATTCGATATTCGATACGATATCGGATAGCGACGTCCTGTTGCATCACCCGTTCGATCCCTTCAACACGGTACTGGAACTGCTCAGGCAGGCAGCCACCGATCCCGATGTCCTGGCCATCAAACAGACGCTCTATCGAACCGGAAAAGATTCGGCAATCGTCGATATGCTGGTATTAGCGGCACGCAACGGCAAAGATGTCACCGTAGTGGTCGAGCTGCTGGCACGGTTCGACGAGGAAGCCAATCTTGGCCTGGCCGACCGCCTGCAAGAAGCGGGAGTGCAAGTCGTTTACGGCGTAGTGGGCTACAAGACCCATGCAAAAATGATGCTGATCGTCCGTCGCGAAGGACGTAAACTGCGCCGCTATGTGCATCTAGGTACCGGTAATTATCATAGTGGTACCGCTCGTGCTTACACCGATATCGGCCTGATCACGGCCGATGCGGAAATCGGCGACGATGTGCATTTGTTGTTTCAGCAATTGTCCGGACTCGCCTCTTCCATCAAGCTGAAACGCTTGCTGCAATCGCCCTTCACGATGCACAAGGGGATATTGAAACGGATCAAACGTGAAACCCGGCATGCGCTTGCCGGACACTCCGGACGAATCATCGCCAAGATGAATGCGCTCAATGAACCGGAAGTGATCCGTGCCCTGTATCTCGCTTCACAGGCCGGGGTACAGATCGATCTGATCGTGCGCGGCGCTTGTACGTTGCGCCCTGGCGTGGCAGGAGTCTCGGAAAATATCCGGGTTCGTTCCATCATCGGACGCTTCCTGGAGCATAGCCGCGTATTCTGGTTCGGCAACCGCAGCAAACCAGAACTCTTTTGTGCCAGCGCCGATTGG
>JAITWM010000069.1 GCA_031285265.1 Lysobacteraceae bacterium | reverse complement strand
GTACTGGGCGAACAAGGCGGCGGAGTCGTCGAACATTTCGGCTTGACGCTCGACGATGTGCCGATCGTCGTCGGTACGCTCGGCAAGGCGCTGGGCACGGCCGGGGCGTTCATTGCCGGTAGCGAAGCGTTGATCGAAACGCTGATCCAATTCGCCAGACCGTATATCTACACGACCGGTCAGCCGCCGGCGATCGCGGCAGCGACGCTGCAAAGTCTGCGGATCGCGCGCGAAGAGTCCTGGCGCCGCGATCATCTGAATGCATTGATCGATCTTTTCCGGCGGGAAGCCGATCGTATCGGTTTGCCGGTCATGCGCAGTCCGACAGCGATTCAACCCCTACTGTTGGGTGACAGCGATCGGGCGCTGGCATTTTCTCAGGCATTGCGGGAGCGTCATATTCTGGTTTCGGCGATTCGCCCGCCCACCGTGCCCCGGGAAAGCGCCCGATTGCGTATCGCGTTGAGCGCGGCGCACACACCGGCGCAGGTGGAACGTCTGCTGGCGGCGCTGGAAGAATGCTGGAAAAAGTTTTGCCGGACACCATCGCGATGAGCCGGTCCGTGTCGATTTTTCTGGCGACTGGCTGGGGAGTTGGGCCGGCTTGCCTACATGCATTGGCCGATCGATTGAACTCAATGGGATATGCCGTGACTCTGGCATCGCTGCCCGATTCGGATCGAAACGAGCAGTGGTTGCCGATGATGGCCGCACGGTTGCCGGACCGGAGCCATTGGATCGGCTGGTCGCTCGGCGGGCAATGGCTGTCGGCATTGACGGACCGTTACGGCGAACGCTGTCTGAGTTTGACGACATTGGCCAGCAATCCGTGTTTCGTTGCGCGGCCCGATTGGCCTGCGGCGATGGATGCCGATGTCTTCGCCGACTTCCGAAATGATTTTTTACGGTTTCCGGAAAAAACCCGGCAACGATTCTTGCAATTGATCGCGCAGGGATGCCCGGAACCGCGCCGCCTGATCAAACATTTGCATCGATTGATGCCGCCTCGGCCGAATCCGGGGGATAACGCCGGGCTGGAATGGCTTTCCCGCTTGGACACGCGGTCCGCGTTATGCGCATACGGCGGCCGGCAACTGCACATCCTGGCGGCGGAGGATGCACTGGTGCCGATCGCCTGTGAACAGGCGCTGCGATGTTTGCTGCCGGCGGCGGCAGTGATGTCGCTGCCAGCGATGGGACATGGTTTTCCCGTATCCGCACCGCTCGAAACCGCGCACGCCATCGATGCTTTCATTACGGCCGGCCGCCCATGAGCACGATGATCGATAAACCCGGAAAACCGGCCATTTCCCGTTCCTTTTCACGGGCCTCGGCGAATTACGATCAGTCCGCCATGCTGCAACGGACGACGGGAAAGCGACTGCTGGAACGCCTGCCTGCGGACTCGATGGTACGGCATTGGCTGGATCTGGGGTGTGGGACGGGACACTTCTGTCACGCGCTCAAACGATGCTTTCCGAAAGCTTCGGGGATCGGCGCCGATCTGGCGCCAGGCATGATCGCGCAAGCCCGGCAGACCGCTGCCGCGGATCATTGGCTGGTGGCGGATGCGGAGCGGATGCCATTGCATGATGAATGTGTGGACCTGATTTTCTCCAATCTGATGGTGCAGTGGTGTCACTGTTTTCCACAAGTGCTATCGGAAGCCGCGCGGTTGCTGCGACCCGGAGGAATATTGGCCCTCACTTCATTGTGCGACGGCACTTTGGGCGAACTTCGGCATAGCTGGCGGCAAGTGGACGAACAGGTGCACGTGAACCGCTTCATGACGTTTTCCGCATACCTGCACGACTTCGACGATAGCGGCTTGGTAGTCGTCGAAGCCGATTGTGTCGCTCACGTCATGCATCATCCTTCATTGCCGGCATTGCGGCACAGCCTGAAAAGCATCGGCGCGAATAACATCAATCCCGGCCGCCGCAAGGGGCTGGTCGGCCGCCGGCAATGGCATGCGCTGTTGCAGGCTTATGAATCGTTCCGCACGCCGCAAGGATTGCCGGCGACCTACCAGGTGCTCTACGCCTGTCTGATGAAGAACCCATGACATGCCCATGAGAAAAGTCTTTTTCCTGACCGGCACCGATACCGAGATCGGCAAGACCACCGTCGCCTGCGGCCTATTGGCAGCGGCCATGGCGCGCGGACTGTCCACCGCTGCGATCAAGCCGGTGGCCTCCGGTTGCATACAGACGGACGATGGCCTGCGCAATGCGGATGCATTGCGACTCTGGCGGCTTTGCAGTCAGCCTTTAGCGTATCGGGAAGTCAATCCGGCGGCTTTCGAGCCAGCCATCGCGCCGCATATCGCCGCAGAGGAATGCGGACGATCTCTCTCGGTGGACGAGTCGTCGTCGTCGGTCATGTCGGTCGTGGAGAAAGCCGCAGAATTCACGCTGATCGAAGGCGCCGGCGGGTGGCGCGTGCCATTGAATCGGGAAGAATACCTGTCGTCGTTGGCCGTCCGGCTGCGTTTCCCCGTAATTCTCGTGGTGGGCATCCGTCTGGGATGCATCAATCATGCCTTGCTGACGGCGGAAGCCATCGTGCGCGACGACCTGCCTTTGTCGGCATGGGTCGCCAATATCGTCGATCCGGAAACCTCGCGGATACGGGAAAATCTGGAAACGCTACGTTCCGCATTGACGTGCCCCTGCCTGGGAATCGTGCCGCACATGCCGGACCCGAACCCGGAAGCGGTCGCCGCCCACCTTGCCCTGGATGCGTTGCTTGACGAAGGAGACGAGCGCAATGAGTCTCAATGAACAATGGATGCGGCGCGATCTGGCGACGCTATGGCATCCCTGCACGCAAATGAAGGATCACGAGACATTGCCGCTCATCCCGATAAAACGCGGCGAAGGCATGTATTTGGAAGATTTCGACGGAAACCGTTATCTCGATGCCATCAGTTCCTGGTGGGTCAATATCTTCGGCCACGCCAATCCGCACATCAATCGACGCATCAAGGCGCAGTTGGATCAATTGGAACACGTGATCCTGGCCGGATTCACGCACCAACCGATCATCGAACTGTCCGAGCGGCTGCGGCAGATCACCCCGGAAGGATTGGATCGCTGTTTCTATGCCGACAACGGTTCATCGTGCATCGAGCTCGCCTTGAAGATGAGCTTCCATTATTGGCTGAATCAAGGCCAGCCGCAGAAGCGGCGTTTCGTTACGTTGAGCAACAGCTATCACGGAGAAACCGTCGGCGCGATGTCGGTGGGCGATGTGTCGCTGTATACCGAAACGTATCGGGCACTGTTGTTCGACGCGATCAGAGTGCCGTCGCCGGATTGTTATCTGCGGGAAGAAGGCGCGTCATGGGAAGAACATTCGCTGTCGATGTTTCTGCGGATGGAACGCACGCTGGCCGAACAGCATCAGGAAATCGCCGCCGTCATCGTCGAACCGTTGATTCAATGCGCCGGAGGAATGCGCATGTATCATCCGGTCTATCTGCGGCGGCTGCGGGAGGCTTGCGACCGTTATGGCGTGCATTTGATTTTCGACGAGATCGCCGTGGGGTTCGGGCGGACGGGAACGATGTTCGCTTGCGAACAGGCGCAAGCGACACCGGATTTCCTGTGTTTGTCCAAGGCGTTGACGGGTGGTTATCTGCCGATGTCGGTCTGCCTCACCGGCGAGACGATCTATCAGGCGTTTTACGACGACTATTCAAAACGCCGCGCCTTTCTGCATTCACACAGTTACACCGGCAACGCGCTGGCCAGCGCAGCGGCATTGGCGACGTTGGATATTTTCGAATCCGATCAGATCATCGAACGCAATCGCCCATTGGCGGCCTGCCTGAGCGAAGCCGCCGCACCGTTGGCGGATCACCCGCAGGTGGGCGAAGTCCGGCAGACCGGGATGGTCCTGGCCATCGAAATGGCCGCCGATAAATATCGGCGGACGGCCTATCCGTGGCAGGAGCGGCGCGGGCTGCGAGTCATGCAATATGCATTGCGGCAAGGTGTGCTGCTGCGGCCGCTCGGCGACGTGGTGTACATCATGCCGCCGTACGTGGTTACACCGGAGCAGATCCGGCGGATAGTGCAAGTGGCCGGCGAAGGAATCGATCGGGCGACTCGCTGAATCAACTTTGGGCACGGCCTCCTGATCGATCGGCTTGGCCAGTTGCAGCGACGGCGAAAGCACCCCGCGCGCCCACAACCGTATCCTCCAATCCCGCCGGTCGTTGATATTGGCTACCGGCGTATCGATCAGCACACCCGACTTTTCGCGCGGATTCAACACGCTGTGATTCAAATTCTGCACATCGTCCTTATGGCTGATGTATGTTGCCGACATTCAACGAACATTCCCCTGCTTTCCCCATGCGCAAAAAACTGATCATCGCCATCGTCGTATCGCTGCTTGCCGGAGCGGCATTCTGGAAGTTCTTCGCGGCTTCCTCAAAGCGCGACAATGATCTGGTGCTATACGGCAATGTGGACATCCGCCAGATCTCGCTAGCGTTCACTCAAAGTGAACGCGTGACCCGGATGGATGTGGAAGAAGGCGACCTAGTCAAAGTAGGTCAGGTACTGGCGGCATTGGATACTCGAGCGCTGAATCTGCAAATCGCCAAGGTGCAAGCGCAGGTGGACGCACAGGAGCAAGCACTCTTGCGATTGCACAATGGCTCGCGTCCAGAGGAAATTGCCCAAGCACGGGCACAAACGGAATCCGCACGCGCGCAAGCCGATCTGGCCGGTCTGCAACTGCAGCGCTTGCGCGGCATCCGCGCCGCGGCAGGCGGCGGACGTGCGATCAGTCAACAAGAATTGGACGATGCCGATTCGCAGGCGCGCGTTACCAGGGCGCAATGGGAAGACCGGCGCAAAGCTTTGCGATTGGCGGAGATCGGACCGCGCCCGGAAGATATCGCTCAAGCCGAATCGCAATTGCAAGCAGCGCATGCCGATCTGGAACTGCTACGGCACTACCTGAGCGAAGCCGAACTGAAAGCGCCACAGGATGCGACCGTGCGTGCCCGCCTGTTGGAGCCAGGCGACATGGCATCGCCGCAACGGCCAGCCTATACGCTGGCGATTACCGATCCCAAATGGATCCGCGCTTACGTCAATGGCCCGGACCTGGGCCGAATCAGACCTGGCATGCCCGCCCGCGTCACTACCGACAGCCACCCCGATCAACCGATTGGTGGACAGATAGGCTATATCTCGTCGGTGGCCGAATTCACGCCGAAAACGGTGCAGACGGAAGATCTGCGCACTCGGCTGGTCTACGAAATCCGTGTTTGGGTACGAGATCCGGACAATCGCTTGCGCCTGGGCATGCCGGCAACCGTACGCATCGCCATACAAGATTCAGCGGACACGGCGGGAGCGCGGCAGTGACGCCAACGGCGATGATCGACATCGGCAATGTGGTCAAGCGATTTCTACTGAAATCGTCCAAACAGACCGTACAAGCATTGACCGATATCTCGTTGCAAGTGGAAAGCGGCACGCTGACCGCACTGGTCGGCCCGGATGGGGCTGGCAAGACGACACTGCTGCGGTTGATCGCCGGGTTGCTGCGCGCCGATAGCGGGACACTGAACGTGTTCGGTATCGATGCCGGCATCGATCCGCAGGCGGTGCAAAACCGTATCAGCTATATGCCTCAGCGTTTCGGCCTGTATGAAGACCTCAGTGTGCAGGAAAACCTCGATCTCTATGCCGACCTGCACGGCGTATCGCTACAGCAGCGGCGAGAACGTTATACGCGACTGCTGGAAATGACCGATCTGACGCGATTCACGACCCGGCCGGCGGGCCAATTGTCCGGCGGCATGAAACAAAAACTCGGCCTGGCATGCACATTGGTACGCTCGCCCGACCTGTTGCTGCTCGACGAACCGACGGTCGGCGTCGATCCGTTGTCGCGTCGTGAGTTATGGGAAATCGTCCAACAGCTGATCGCACAGGAGCAACTGACGGTACTGGTCGCCACTTCGTATATGGATGAAGCCGAGCGCTGCGCACATATTTTTCTGTTGCACCAAGGACACCTGTTAAGCCAAGGCTCGCCACAGGAAATTCAACGGCACGCCGAAGGACTGTGTTTCATCGCTACGCCACCACCCGGCACCCCGGCGCGAACCCTCCAAGCCCGGTTGCTGGATGCCACCGAACATATCGCCGATGCCGTACCGCAAGGCGGTGAAGTGCATTTCATTCGCCAAAGCCATGCTGCACCGGAAGCATTGACGGCGCTGTTCGATGGCATACCGATACGCCCCGTGCCGCCCCGATTGGAAGATGGCTTCATGGTGTTGTTGCGCATCCGGGAGAACAGCGAACGAATCGATCCTGGATTCTTATCGCCTCCCGCGAAAGAACCAACGTCTCCGGATACCGGCACGCCGATGATAGAAGTGCGCGATCTGGTGCGCCGGTTCGGAGATTTCACCGCTGTCGCCAGCATCAGTTTTTCCGTGCATCGTGGCGAGATTTTCGGCCTGCTCGGCCCCAATGGCGCAGGCAAGACCACTACGTTTCGCATGTTGTGCGGCCTGCTACCGGCCAGCAGCGGTTTTTTGCAAGTGGCCGGCGTCAACCTCCGCAACGCACGGGCACAGGCGCGCCGCAAGATCGGCTATGTCGCGCAGAAATTCGCGCTGTACGGTGAGTTGTCGGTCATGGAGAACCTCGAATTCTTCGGCGGCGCGTACGGCCTGCACGGCCGCGTTTTGCGTGAGCGCATTGCCGAGGTATTACGCCAGTTCGATCTGGACGGACAGAAGAAAACCCATAGCGGACAATTGCCGGACGGTTTCAGACGGCGTCTGGCCATGGCCGCCGGGCTGTTGCATCAGCCGGAAATCCTGTTTCTGGATGAGCCCACCAGCGGCATTGACCCATTGGCACGCCGCGCATTCTGGCGGCGCATTACCGCGCTGGCGGCGGCTGGCACCACCGTCGTCGTGACGACGCATTTCATGGAAGAGGCCGAATACTGCGACCGGATCGTGATTCAGGATGCCGGTAGGTTATTGGCAATAGGCACTCCGCACGAGGTTCGCGCGCAAGTCGATGACCGTCGCGAAAAGACGGTCCTTGCGCCGAGCATGGAGCAGGCGTTCATCGATATCGTCATGCGTAACCGCCAAGCGGCCAGCGTGACGGAGCGATCGGCATGAATCCGGCAAATGCCAACGCGTTCTGGCGACGCTTGCGGGCGTTGACGCGCAAGGAAATCCGCCAGCTCCTGCGTGACAGAAGCAACATGATGGTAGGAATCGCGTTGCCGGTCTTTTTGATCCTGATCTTCGGATACGGTCTGTCGCTGGACGTGAGGGGCGCGGTGATCGTCATCGTTCTCGACGATCCGTCGCCGACAGCGCATGATGTGGCGAGCAGCTTCAGTCGATCCGCTTACTTCTCTCCACGCTTGGCCGCTTCGATGGCGGAAGCCGAAGCATCGATGACGACACGCCAAGCCGATGCCATCGTCCGGATTCCCAGCGATTTCTCGCGCCGTCTGTTACAAGGCGACGCACAAATCCAGGTGTTGCTGCAAGGCGCCGATGCGGCGCGCGCCAGCGGCGTGCGCAATTACATCGAAACCGCGCTGGCGCAGTGGAGCGAAAAACAAGCCGACCGTACCGCATACCGGTCCGAACCCAGCACCGGTGCGGTCGCCATCGTACCGCGTCTGTGGTTCAACGCCGCCAACACCAGTACCTGGTACCTGATCCCCGGCCTGATCGTACTGATCATGACGATCGTCGGCGCATTCCTGACATCGTTGGTGGTGGCGCGAGAATGGGAACGCGGCACACTGGAAGCGCTGTTCGTCACACCCGTACGTACCGTCGAAATCCTGCTGGCAAAATTGATCCCGCCATTTCTGGTCGGAATGTTCGGATTGCTACTGTGTCTATTGGCAGCCAGGTTCTTGTTCGGGCTGCCGTTGTACGGCTCGCTGGCGGTACTGCTGTTCAGTGCGATGCTCTACCTGCTGGTCGCGCTCGGGATCGGCTTGGCGGTTTCATCGATCACCAAGAACCAATTCCTTGCCAGCCAGATCGCCCTGGTCATCAGCTTCATGCCGGCACTGATGCTATCCGGCTTCATCTTCGACCTGCGTAATACACCGGCCATCATCCGTGTGGTCGGTCAACTGTTGCCGGCCACGTATTTCATGGAATTGGTCAAATCGCTGTTTCTGGCCGGAACGCTCTGGCCATTGATCGTCAAAAATTGCTCCGTACTGGCCATCTACGCTGTATTGCTGTTGGGGTTGGCGAACGCTGTCACTCGCAAGAGGCTGGACTGAATCATGCCGATGGCCGTCATCCGTCAGTTTCTACGCCGCCTGATCAATCTCTGGCGCAAGGAATTGCAAGTCATCCTCAAGGATCCCGCCAACCGCGTCGTATTGATCGTCCCCGTGTTGGTACAGAGCACGCTGTTCGGTTACGCCGCCACTTACGATCTGAGCGACGTGCCGTACGCCGTGCTCGATCAGAGCGGCGGTGAGGCATCGACCCGATTGACCGCCAAATTCGATCATAGCGGCATCTTCCATCGAATCGCCACGTTGCGTTCGCCCGAGCAGATCGGCGACATCATCGATTCCGGTCAGGCATTGTTGGTGATCCAGTTCGCGTCGGACTTCGAAGCCCGTTTGAATGCGGGCGAGCAAGCGTCATTGCAGCTGATCCTCGATGGCCGAAATTCCAATACCGCCGGTTCGGCCGCCGGTTATATCGCAACGATGGTTGCCGATTACAATCAGGAAAACGGTCTGCGTCACGCGCCACTGAATGTCGAACCGCGCGTTTGGTACAACCCTAATCTGATTACGCGCTGGGCCTTGGTGCCGGGCTTGATCGCCGCACTGAGCATGCTGCAGACACTGATGTTGACGGCGCTGTCGGTAGCGCGCGAGCGCGAACATGGAACATTCGATCAATTACTGGTGACCCCGTATTCACCACTGGAAATCATGTTGGGGAAAGCCGTGCCGCCGATATTGATCGGCATCGGGCAAGCTACGTTGATCCTGCTGTTGGCTTTGTTCTGGTTTCGCATACCGATGGCCGGCTCGCTGTTGGATCTGTATGTCGGCTTGACGTTGTTCACGGTCGCTTGTGTCGGCTTGGGTCTGTCGATTTCGTCGATCGCACTGAACATGCAACAAGCCATGCTTTACACCTTCGTATTGATCATGCCGCTGATGTTGCTCTCGGGGCTGGCCACGCCGATCCGCAACATGCCATATCCCATGCAAATCGTCACGCTCGCCAATCCGCTTCGATTCGGCATCGACGCGGTGCAACGCATTTATCTGGAAGGCGCCGGTTTGAGTAGTATCGTTCACGATCTGATTCCGTTATCGATCATTGCCGCCATCACTTTACCGTTGGCGGCCTGGCTATTCCGTCACCGACTCACATGAACCGGGTATCCCGATGTCTTCGATTTCGCACACTTTCCGTTATCTGACGCTCGCACTGTCAACGGCGGCATTGAGCGGTTGTCTCACCGTCGGTCCCGATTATCAGACACCGGTAGTCGCCGCGCCGGGCGATTGGTCCACCCTGCATTCGGGATCGGAGAAGTTGAGTGATGCGCATGTTCAAGCACAGACCGATATGCAGACATTGCCCATGCATTGGTGGGTCGTATTCGACAACGCCACATTGAATGGACTGCAACAACGCGCATTGGCAGCCAGCCCCGATCTACAAACAGCGGCGCTGCATTTCGCACAAAGCCGCCTGCAACGGCAAATGACCGCCGCCCAACGCGGTATCGATGTCAATGCCAGCGGCAACGTCACTCGGCAACGCAGTAGCGAACACGGTGCCACGGCACGCACACTGGATCAGATCGGCCCCGCCGCCGACCGCGATGCGCTGATCGCTGCGTTGAGCCAGCCTTTCGACCTGTATCAAGGCGGTTTCGACGCTTCCTGGGAGTTGGATCTATGGGGACGCATCCGCCGTTCCATCGAAGCCGCCGATGCGGCGATCGACGTACAAGCCGCATTGCTCGACCAGGCACGCTTGAGCATCACCAGCGAGGTAGCACGTAATTACTTCGAATTACGCGTCACGCAACAACAGATCGACGTGGCGCGTCAGGTAATTCGAGCCAGTGAAGAATCGCTGCGGCTGACCGAACTGCGCACGCAGCACGGTTTGACCAATGACCTCGATTTGGAGCGCCAACGCAGCCAACTGGCAGACACGCGCGCACGTCTACCGCAGTTGCTGGCGCAGGAAACCGTAAGCATCAACCAGATCGGCCTATTGCTCGGCGTACAACCGGGAGAATTGCAGGACGAATTGCACTCGCATACCAACGACGATATCGGCACCTTACCCGATCTGAGCTTGGGCATTCCTTCCGAAACGGTACGCCGTCGTCCAGACATTCGCGCCGCTGAAGCGCAACTGCATCAAGCCACCGCCAATATCGGCATCGCGGTCGCCGAGCTATATCCCCGTATCCGTCTAGGCGCCAGTTTCGGTTACGAGTCTACTCAGCGCGAACGTTTCTCCGATTGGGGCAGCCGTCAATGGTCGATCGGCCCCAGCTTGAGCATACCGGTCTTCGATCACGGCCGCCGCCGTTCCCAGATCGAATTGCGCAAGCTCGAACAACAAGAAGCCGCCATTGCCTACCAACGCACCATATTGAAGGCTTGGCAGGAGGTGGACGACGCCTTGAGCCGCTATAGCGCCGAGCGCCAACACAACCAATCGCTGCAGGAAAAGCTGCGCAGCAGCCAGAATGCCTATACATTGGCACAGGTGCGCTATGCGGGTGGTTTGACGGACTATCTGGTCGAACTCGATGCACAACGCACCTACCTGCAAGCACGCAGCGATCTGATCGACAGTAATGGACAACTGCGTCTGAGCCTGGTGGCCGTCTATAAAGCCATCGGCGGCGGTCTCGACGAAGGCGCCGAGTCGATGGAATCGCCTGCTCGTAACTGAATTCCATTCGAAAGACTGACGTCCGCGATGCCGATGATGCGTCACCGGATCATCGTCACGCAGCGAAACCCTATGCGTTCACCGACCGAACGAGCGCGGCTAGCGTGGAAAACCACCGATCCACCGTGGCGATGGCCTGCATCCGCCACAACCCAGTGCCCGCTACCCGTCATCAACGTACGCCTATTCGCGATATGACCGACGCCAAAATCCCCGTGCAGAATGCTCAGGAAACGTCTCCGGAAGCGGCCCGATGACGGCGATTGCGTTCCAAATGGACCACCAGCAATGAGATCGCAGCCGGTGTCATGCCTGGAATGCGTTGTGCCTGACCGACCGTTTGCGGCCGCACGCGTTCGAGCTTCTGCCGTACCTCGGCCGATAAGCCCCGCACCTCACGATAATCGAATGTTTCCGGAATCGACGTATTTTCATGCCGTCGCCGCCGCTCAATATCTTCATGCTGGCGTGCCAAATATCCGGCATATTTGACCGCGATCTCCAACTGTTCGGCGACTACGGCATCATCCAGGCCCGGTGCAAGCGAAGGCAATCGCATCAAATCGGCATAACCCACCTGCGGACGTTTGAGTAAATCCAACGCCCTGGTTTCACGGCTCAAGCCGAGTCCCAGTACCGCTTCCACTTCGCGTCCCAAGGCATTGCCCGGCGTCGCCCACAGATCATGCAATCGTTCGGTTTCACGCGCGATGGCATCGCGTTTTGCGGCGAACCGCGACCAGCGCCGGTCATCCACCAGGCCCAGCTCGCGGCCGATCTCCGTCAAACGCAGATCCGCATTGTCCTCGCGCAATTGCAGACGATATTCGGCGCGCGAAGTGAACATGCGATAAGGCTCGGTGGCGCCGTGAGTAATCAGGTCATCGATCAATACACCGATATACGCCTGATCGCGGCGTGGCGACCACGAGTCCTGCTGCCGTACGAAACGAGCAGCGTTGAGACCGGCGACCAGCCCTTGCGCGGCCGCCTCCTCATAGCCGGTGGTACCGTTGATCTGACCGGCAAAAAACAAACCGTGGACGGATTTGGTTTCCAACGACGCCTTCAAATCGCGCGGATCGAAGAAATCGTATTCGATGGCATAGCCGGGACGGGTGATATGCGCATTTTCGAACCCGCGGATACTGCGCACCAATTCGAGCTGCACATCGAACGGCAACGACGTGGAAATACCGTTCGGATAGATTTCAGTGACATCCAACCCTTCAGGTTCGACGAAAATCTGATGACTGGTCTTTTCGGCGAAACGTACGACTTTATCCTCGATCGAAGGACAGTAACGCGGGCCGATGGCTTCGATCTGGCCGCTATAGAGCGGCGAACGATGCAGACTGGCGCGAATGATTTCATGCGTGCGCTCGCTGGTGTGCGTGATCCAGCAGGAAACCTGCCGCGGATGATCGCGTACCGAACCCAAAAATGACATGACCGGCAAAGGATCATCGCCCGGTTGCTCGGTCATTACGTGATAATCGAGGCTGCGTCCATCGATGCGCGGCGGGGTGCCGGTTTTCAATCGCGCCACGGTAAAAGGACCTTCGCGCAAGCGCTGCGCCAACATCAGCGCCGGCGGATCGCCAGCACGACCGGCGGCATATTGAACCTCGCCTACATGCACTTTACCGGCCAGAAACGTACCTGCCGTCAGAACAACGGCATCGGCTTCGAAACGGAGCCCGGTCTGGGTGATAGCAGCCCGGATGGATCCGTTCTCGATGACCAGATCGTCCACCGCCGCTTGAAACACATTCAAATTCTCCTGCGATTCCACCAAACGGCGAATGGCATGGCGATAGAGCGCACGGTCGGCCTGACAACGTGTCGCCCGCACGGCGGGGCCTTTGGAAGCATTGAGTACCCGCCATTGAATTCCCGCTGCATCCGCCGCCTGAGCCATAGCACCGCCCAACGCATCGATTTCCTTGACGAGATGCCCTTTGCCGATACCGCCGATGGCGGGATTGCAGCTCATCGCGCCCACCGTCTCGGTATTGTGAGTCAACAGCAGGGTGCGGCAGCCCACGCGCGCCGCCGCCAACGCGGCTTCGGTGCCGGCATGGCCGCCACCGACCACGATGACATCGTAGCGATAGAAAGCATTCGTCATAAGAATCTTGCCTATCGACTCCTGGCGCGGGTCCAAGCGGAAATGACGCGGGCGGAAATTCTAACCCGCCATCGGTCATCGGACGACTGCATGGGTACGAACGCCACCGTATCGTACCGGGAAACGGCAAGCCGAATTCGCTGAGCCGTGACGGCCATGATCGAAATCGAATGTCCACGGCCATCCTATCGGCACGACGCTGAGCAATACCGCCGGTATGAATACGGTCGATCGACAGGACGAACCAGTGAAACGACTGAAGCGCTCAATCGCAGCGATTGAGGGACATGACCAAACAATACGGTACCGAATAGATTGGCACGCCTTTTGCATTGCTTTATATCGCACCTAACGCGGCAAAGCGCCATTAGGGGGGCGTTAAGCTGGATTAGAACAGGGGCCAGCGTTGCATGCGATAGGGAAGCGGCGGACCGGTAGCCTGGGGGGGGCTACCGGTCCCTTTTTTTGATTGCCGTCACAAAAAAACCGGAAGCACTCCGGTTTTTTTATTGGCTTTTATAAAGAGCCGATGCCCGACAAGAGTAGGAACAGGGGGGATCCGGATTTGCTTGCCGAGCACCGGCGAAACTGTCGATTCCATCTTACGTCAAAAATCGACGTAATGGGTCACTTGGTTATTCCCGCCAATTAATGACCCCTTAAGTTTGCGAAGAAATCTATCGAAAAAACAAGCCCTGCCTTCACAGGCATACCATTTAGGCTTCGCTTTTCATGAACAAAAGATAAATATAATTTAATGAATAAATCATGAATTTGAGATATTCAAACACATAAATATGTGACTGCTTCCATGAAATCCGCCTATCTCTCCCGGTTGGGGCGGTTGGCTCGACCGGGGAAATCAGTATGCGGCGCCCGCGGTCGCGGCGACGTTCCCGGCCCAGGAGCAGGGCGGCTGGGAGCGCCGATCTGCGGCGGCGGCGATGGCGATGGCCTGACGCCACCATGACCAGCTGGTGGCCGTGAAGGCGGCCCACTGGCATCAGGCGGTCGCGGATACGATCCGGTCTGGGGCGGTCTGGGGCGGTTCGGATGATAGTGACCGCCACCGGGAGGGTACGGTGATGGCCGGTACGAATGGTTTGGCGGCCGATAGTACGGCCGGTATCCGTCGTAGTAATAACGATGCAGCGGATAACCGTAGCTCATACCCAGTGAAAAACTGGTTCCATAATACGGATAGCCGTAATAGTCGCCGTACCGATACTGGTATTCAACGGAAGGACGGCTGCTGTAATAACCGCCCGGGGGAACACTGCCGCCGACATAACCGTAGCTCGCGCAACCGGATAACGCCACCAGAAGCGGCGCGGCAAGCAACCATTTCTTCTTCATAACTTCCCCCCTCCTCTGTTCGTTTTACAGCTTCCTCCACGAGCATTGAATCCGTGCTTAATCTTCAGGCGAACAAGCAGAACAGCTTGCGTAATCGATCATTTGCATCGATGCCATCAACCAAAACCGCAAGCTGCCATCGCTATCACGATAGATTCGAACGATTCAACGATATCTATCGCCATCGCTCATGAAATTTTTCCTGTGGGAAGATACGTCATACGAACAGGGAAAGGGATCTCAGCGATTAGCTTGGAAACTGCATTTGCTCCCGCGAAAAAAGACGTGCCGGGCATAAGAGATACGTCCCTCACGAACCTAACGGAGGAAGCCCACCCGAATGTCAGACGGCAAGCGTCCAGCGTCTTCCATGGGTTGCAATCTCGCCAACATCTCCGCTCTTAATGATAGAGGGCTGGCGTAGCCGTATCGACCGGAATAACCCCGGCACAGTTCGGCCAGATGCGGCCCAGACCGACGCATGGGAATGTCCCGGCGGCGGCTCGTCCAGCGCCAGCCGGCGCACATGGGAAGAAGAATGCCCCAATGCGATTTTCAGCATGGGAATGATGCCGTATTCGTTCAACTCTTTACCCAGGCCAAGCACTCCAAGCCAGCGTTGCGTGGTATCCGGTATCGACTGCACGTGCTTTATCAAAACCGAGTGGCACGAAGTTTATGCACACGGCGGTGTTGCAAACTGACGACTTCGAGGCGGTAACCATCCACATCGACGCTGTCGCCGACTTCCGGCATTCTATCCAACGCATATAGAATCAGACCGGAAAGTGTCATATAAGCCGGATTAGGGCTGAAAACGGCCCCGCTGGCGCGCTCGGCTTCGCTCAATGACATCGTGCCATCCAACAGCCATGCGCCGTCTTCCAAACGTTTAGCGCCATAATCCTCGCCATGCGTATCGACAAGATCGCCCGCGATCGCCGCCAATAAGTCATTGGCGGTAATCAACCCTTCCACGCTGCCGTATTCGTCCACGACCACGGCCAATGGAATCGGATGTTCGCGGATCCGTTCCAACACATGCAGCGTCGATATGTTTTCAGGAACGAACAATGGCTCGCGAAGTGCGGAATCGATCGAAAACGGCTTTCCCTTCAACATTTCCGCCAATAAATCACGGGTCTGCACCACGCCCTGCAAATTGTCCATTTCACCGTCGCAAACCAACAACCGGGTATGCGGCGAGCCGATCAGACAATCGATGATCTGTTGTCTCTCCTGACTGACGTCGATCCAGGCGATTTCCGAACGGACCGTCATCAAGCTGGCAGCCGGTTGTTCGGCCAACGACAGCACACTACGGATCATGTCGCGTTCCGATGCTTCCAAGCCCGGTTCGGCGGAATTCTGCACATTGTTTTTCGCATGGGTGGAAACCGTTGCGATTTCCTGATGCCGATTGCCGAGCAACCGCATGACCGCGTCGGCGGTCCGCTGCCGCAACGGTTGCCTGCGTTCATAACGCTCGCGGTTGAAACGCGCCCACTGGTTGAACATTTCGATCAACAACGAGAACGCGATCGCAGCATACAGATACCCCTTGGGAACCTTGAAGCCCATTCCCTCCGCCGTCAGACTGAAACCGATCATCAGCAAAAAACCCAGGCACAGAATGACCACGGTTGGATGCCGATTGACAAAAACGGTCAAGGGTTTGCTGGCCAGCATCATGACGGCGATCGCAACGACCACCGCCGCTATCATCACACCGAGCTGCTCGACCATACCGATCGCGGTAATGACCGAATCCAATGAAAATACCGCATCCAGAATCACGATCTGAACGACGACCAGACCGAAGCCGGCAAACGCCTTATTGCCGCTCATATCGTGCTGCGCGCCTTCAAGCCGTTCGTGCAATTCCGTGGTGGCCTTGAACAACAGGAACAGACCGCCCAGCAGCAGGATCAGATCCCGGCCCGAAAAAGACTTGTCCCAGACCGTGAACAACGGAGCAGTCAGCTTCATGATCCACGACAAGGTGGCCAACAGCGCCAGCCGCATGATCAACGCCAGACTCAGACCGATCAGACGCGCCTTGTCGCGTTGATGCGGTGGCAACTTATCCACCAGGATCGCGATGAATACCAGATTATCGATGCCTAGGATGATCTCGAGGACGATCAATGTCGCTAGGCCCATCCAAATGGTCGGATCGGTCAACCACTCCATATCGGTGCAATAACAGTCATGAAAGAAAGCGTGATTCTGACATATCTATTCTGATGATCTCCGCCGAGTATTGGAACGAGCGGTCTCACGAATGCATGCAACGCACCGACGGTGAATGACCATAGTGCAACGTATGGAAAAGGTAGAACCTTTTCGTGGACACGAACGTGCATCCCGCCGATACACATTCATATCCATGGCATTCACTTGCGAAACGCCATACCCAGACACCCGGCGCGGACAGACGCGCGGTTATCACTGCAATCGACGAATCGTTTATCTGGCAAGAAAACTCATGGCTTCCCCGACTCCATCAGGCGTCAAAGGAAACATTTTGTCATCGATCAAATTCCGTATCAGTTGCGTCGATGGGGTATAGCCCCAACGTTCGCTCGACACCGGATTGATCCAAACCACCTTGCGAAAATGATCGTGAATTCGCTCGAACCAAGTCGCTCCCGCTTCTTCGTTCCAGTATTCGATACTGCCGCCGATACGGCTTATTTCATAAGGATGCATCGCCGCGTCGCCGACGAAGATGACTTTGTGCCCACTATGGTAGCGGTTCAATATATCGAAAGTCGCTGTTTGATATCCCTCACTGCGGTCATCGTCACACCAGACATGATCGTAGATGAAATTATGGAAATAGAAATATTCCAAACGCTTGAACTCGGATTTCGACGCTCCGAACATGGCTTCGGCGGCATGGACATGATCGTCCATCGAACCACCGACATCCAGAAACAACAATACGCTGACCGTATTACGACGCTCCGGGCGCATGCGGATATTCAGCAGTCCACCCTCATTGGCGGTCGCCTGAATGGTCCCTTCCAGATCGAACTCCTCCGCAACACCCTTGCGTGCGAACTGGCGTAAACGCCGCAGCGCCATTTTGATGTTGCGCGAACTCAGCTCGGCATCACCGTCCAATCCGCGATATTGGCGTTGTTCCCAAACCTTGGCCGCCATCCGTCCGCCACCGTGCGGGCCGACTCGAATGCCGCCGGGATGATAACCACCGGCGCCGAACGGACTGGTGCCGCCCGTACCGATCCAGCGGTTGCCGCCTTGGTGCCGCTCTTTCTGCTCCGCAAGACGTTTACGAAACTCTTCCAGCAACTTTTCCAGGCTGCCCAAGGTGCGGATCCGGGCTTTCTCCTCATCGGTCAAATCGCGTTTGAACGCCTGCCGCAACCATTCCTCTGGAATCGTTGCATCCATCGCCTCCATGGTTGCCGTGACCTCATGCAGATAATGGCCAAACGCGCGATCGAAACGATCGTAATAGCGTTCATCCTTGATCAGAATCGTCCGCGCCAGCGTGTACAGCGCTTCCGGATCGGCCTGCGACAAGCCCGCATCCAATGCGCCGAGCAGATCCAGCCACTCGCGAGGAGTCACCGGAACCCGTTCGTTGCGCAGCGCTTGAAAGAGAGCCAGGAACATCGTTGACCCACCATCGTCACCATGACGACCGGGATCATCGCAGAAATACCGGCACGCGTCCCCATCCACAAACGCAATCGACATCACAGTATCGTTCATGCCTCGCCTGCGAGACCGCTTGCGAACCCTGTGCGGCAATCACGATCGTCGTTACCGGACCGCAATCCGCATGAATCGAACACCGACCGCGATAGGCGAAACCAAGTGCCGATACGATGCATGGAATCCTGCCAACCGTATCCATGCCGGCACCAGAAATATTCCGAAACATCCGGCAAATGCGGTGCCACACTCATGTCCATCGACACCATCGCTGATCGTATGGCGCCAGGTAACCGGCGAACGGGTTAGATTTCAGTGAGAGAAAACCGCTCGATCAAGAACCGAAGGAAAAAACCATTCCGCCACGATGATCCATTCTCCGGACGATATACCCGCTTCGCTCTGCTCTTCTCTGTCGCGACGGATAAATAAAAAACAGAAAAGTAGCCGGACAATCAATATTATTGGGCTGCTTTTCCGTCTTTGAACCCCCGAAGAACATGCCGATCCCGTCAGGAATGACCGGCATATCCTAGGTGCGATTACTTACTTGTAAGCACCGCTTTCGATCATCATCTGGAGCAATCGCGGGTTGACCTTGCCCGGTTCGCGCGCAAGCAAGTTCCGTAATTCGGTCGCTTGCAGCTCGTCAATATAACCCCGGCCCATAGCTTTATCGATATTGGTTCTGAGAATGAAATTCCCGAGCCCCGATGCGAGCTTCGGGTCGAGAAAATCGATACCGGCGCTGGTGAAATATCCAATCACGGGAATCGATCTCGCGCCACTCTTCATCGCCGCCTGCAAGCCGCTATTGGTCATTTTTCCAACTTCGCGCGCCAATGCATCCTGATCACCTTGCACCGCTTGCAGCGAGTTGTACCCCTGTATGCCCAGTCCTGCGGCATTCACTGCCGTTTCTACTCCGCTCATGCTAGTGTCTCCTTGTATAGGTATATTCGATTAAATTGCGAAACAACTTTGCGATGATAAGGCGAAATTCATGAATAACAAGAAAATTGCCATGAGTCTAAACATCACGAACTTGATGAATACGACACGGCTTTTCTCGATTGAAAATGACAGGCCGCTTTAGCAAACGTATGCATTTTTTTACCCCTATCATGATATTAATTTTCATGTAATTTGCGTATTGCGGTGGGCTCCTGAAATCACCTGAATACGGGCCACGTATTATTCCTTCGCACAAAAGCGTGACATAACCAATTAATACATCGATCCGCCATGCAGGCCAGAACACTTCTGCCGTACCGATGGCAATCAACATTCATACATAACCATCACGATATGGCCTTCGGCAAATCTGCTTGCACTGAACTCGGCTGTTGGCTGCACAGGTGTAATGACCCGGCAAAGCCTGCGCAGGTTAATTGCTTGATGCGGATATTTTCACCTAGGTTTTCTGGCCCGGCATCTGACGCAAGCGCCGGCCGTTGTCAAAGTGAGTCCTGTCGCCGATCACGCGGCCGGACTATTGCGAGCATCTCGAAGCGCTGCCGATGCATGCGCGGCTCCTCGAGTGCATAGATGACCTGTTTGATCAGGCTATTGTGCTGCGGACAGTAAAGCGTGATGAATTCCTAACGCACTCGCACCAGAATGTTAAAAGAGCCGCAGTACATGAAATGCAACATCCATTCGCAAACATCCGCAATGAAACAGACGAAGATGGATTCGATCCATATGCATGAAAATCGTGATTCATATCGAACGTGGAACACGATATAAGCAATGTCGGTGTTTCTCGATGATTTTGCTCAGAATGCACTGAGCACAACCGTACTCGCCGCATTAAAACCGGATACTCGATGATTTGCCCGTTTACACGTCGAACGGGCGAATCACTAAAAACGCGGCGATATCATCGAGCACGCAGTTCATGCCGTACTTGCTTGGCCATCCGCAATTGTTTTTTCGCCACGGTCAATGCCATCGGCAATCGGCCATCGACTGCCGATGATGAAGCCCAGTCGTCAATGACTTGCTGCCATACCGGCATCAACATCGATCTCGATGCCCCCAAACGCCAGGCGGATGCGCAACAGGCGCTGGCTTTTTCGTAATCATCGTTACTTTGCGCCACTTTGGCGGCTATCAACCATGTTTCACCGGCCTCCGGCGCCAATGCGAACAAACGTTCCAAGCACGCCGTCCAATCCGGCTCATCGTATCCGTCTTCACTTCGATCCAATGCCAGCAATGCAGTCAAATAACACCTCAACGCCTCCGCTTCCATCGCGGGAATCTCTAAAAGCGGTTCAAGCATGGAGATCACATGCCGATAACGTTGCTGCGATACCGGTCGATCCAATAATGAAGCCAATTCCAGCGTCACATGGGCCGCTTCCATTTTTAGTTCATTAACATTGTCCGATTCCAGATAAGGCTGTAATGCTTTTTCAGCCACCGAAAGCAAGCCTAGCCGCATCGACACTGGCTCCAAACGGCTACGTCGCCGTGCTATGCGGCTGATCGCCATCTGCAATTCCATTTCACTCTGTTCTTCTTCCGCAGGCGCACAAAGCATCAATGCCTGTTCCGCCTCGACATATTTCTTTTTGCATGCCGGACCGACCAAGCCATCGGCCTCGGCGCCGAGCAGTTCCACCCAGGATAAAATGATCGGAACCGGCGCCTCCTGCCGGATCAATTTTCGATAACGGTTTTGGATTTCCTTCAACCGCACTCGCCTCGCCACCCCCGTCAGTCTTTCGTCCTGAACGGTTTCTAATTCCGCTTGAATCGCACTTGCCTGCCAAAGCGGTCGCTGCGTCATATTGCCGCCTTTTTGCAGGGCGTTGGCAATGACTTCTTTCACCTCCGTGCGACAGGCGAGCGCTTCGTTCGGCGGCAGCATATTCGCTCGCAGCCGAAGCGCGCGTTGCAGCAGCCAAGCCGCATCGGAGTCCACCGCTGCGCCTGCTTTCAATGCATCGCAAAACGCCGATACCGCCAATGCATAATCCTCATTCTTACCGTCGACGATCAAACCGGCTCGTTGCAGAATGGCATATCCCCAATCGGTCAAGACGCCCGCGTCCTGATCGCCTTCGAACACCGCAGCATTGCCCAACTGTTCCACCGCCTCATCGAGCAGATCCAATTGCCGCTTACCTGTCTCTCTCTGTGCCTGCAACAATCGGCAATACCCTATTCGCCGTTGCAACATCCGCCGTTCCGGCTCCAGGGAAAGGACGCGGTCGTACATTTCCGCCGTATTGACGTAACTTTCCATAGTTCCGGTCTTGACCGCGACCCGCCACCAGGCATCACCCGCGTCCATCAACATTTCGACGGACGGTTCAGGCTGATCCAACGCCAGTGCAAGGGCCAGCACGGCTTTTTCCAATTCATCGGAAGCCGATTCTTCCCTTGATTCCTCCGGCACGTTATCCATGGATCGCGTATCTTCCGTATGACTTTCCACGGGTAATCCGGAAGTTCCTGATTCGAGAGCTTCCGGCGCTTCGTTCGCTTCTCCTTCTGGTTGCGACTCGGCAGCAGTGGGCGCTTCCGTCAGATCACCATCCTCGATGCCGTTGTTGCCGTCGTTACCATTCGTCATCATCGTTTTCCCCGAGTTTTATTATCAGATTCCGGCTACGAATCGGCAGTTATAGGAAATATCGTCGGAATCGTTTCCCCGTAACGCGAAATTCCGCTTTCGAGTATATCGGCTTTATTTTCTTCGCATCAACGATACGCTTTCGGCGGGACGCCCATATTACACAGCCGGATACTTTCGAGATACCGATCCCGTCAGCCATCTAAAATAGAAATTTCGGAAATATTCTGCAAACGGAATGGCTTCATACGACAGACTTTACGAGTGACGGCGGCTCTGTCGCCATTCAATGGTGACTTCATTGATATGAAATCTCCCATCGCACTGAAATATCGAGCCCCTATTTATTCCATGCGGAATGATCCTCATCGGCATGCATGTATCCGTATGCCTGCGTATTCATCAACGCTTCTTCCTCCGGAATCAATGATGCCCCCGCTTGAAGACGATCGCCGTTTCACCGATTTTCACGACGTATCTCTATGACAGGATCGCTACGGAATCCATAGCGACAAATTTTCCATGATTCATCATTGGCATGGACAATCGAACGGCGCTTTGTCGATATGCACTCGTCTCACTACAGCGTATTGGCGATGGGCTCATCGCCAATCGAAAACCGGACGATACTCGTTTATCGGTACGCGGACCCGGCCGTCTCCGACGAAGCACTCCGTCATGGTGAATAACCCTGATACGTCACATACACACCGAGCGCGGCATTGCGGTCCAGCCTAAATGAATGATGGCAGCGGAAAATACCGCTGCCATCTTCATGTCATCATCCGCTCGTTCCGACGTCGCATCAAATTTCCCTTAGATGCTCGAAATCCGCTTCCATCTCCAACTCAACCGGTACGGCAATGATGTTCTGATGCGCCCAGCCTGGAAAAAGGTCCACCGGGTTATCCGCTTGATTGTCCGGATTGTACAAATATGCAATGTGCGACCAGCAACGGTATCCAAGCGCCTTGATGGCTTCGACCTCTTTACGCGCTTGCTGCGGTGAACTCAAACGAAAATAGATATATGGCTTATGTTTGTTCAGGCATTCCTTGTCCCTGGCAAGAATACTCAGTAGTTTTCCCGGAGTATTGACTTTCAACAGTTGAAACCCGTTGAGATCCAGATCCTCCAAGGTCAATTCACGCTTGCGATTACTGGTCAGATGCGGATAGACGTTATTCAATCCGTTGATGGCGATATTCGCGCAAAGCTGAAGATGAATCATCCTGTCGGCTTCCAGCACGTGTATCTCGCCGCTATCACCCACCGTATGCGACAGACACAATGCATGTACGCCGTACTCGCTTCCCATCTCTACGATGACGGCTCCTTCCTGCAGTAATTCACTGAGAAGATCAAGCTCGTTTTCAGCCCACTCTCCATAATTCTCCAGAGAACTGGTAATCAGATTCTCATCCGGCACGATATTGATCATGCCGTAAAGCGTTTTCCAGAACTTCGGCGTGGCGTGAGTCGAATCATTGGTCGCTTGCATCTTACAGATTCCTTATGGTGAATCAGATCCACTGACGCAATAAAAAACGTCAGCCCCTAAGAGTGCATATTACGACAAAGTCGGGGCGCGAATACAAAGGTATCCAGCTTATTTTCAACCAGATGATTCCGATCCCAAAAACACCCGCTGCGAAAGGTTTTTCCGGCGTCAAAACCCAGAATTACGGCAGCGGATGCGCATCGAGAAAGTTGCGTATTTCACTTACCAATACGTCTGCCTTGTCTTCCAAAACATAATGTCCCGCATCTTCATAGGCATGCACCTGCGCCTGCGGCAATGCCTGTCGAAACCCATCAAGAAAATGCCTATCGAAGATAAAATCTTTCATTCCCCAGCCTATTAATGCGGGGCGATTTGCATATTCTGGAAGCCGCCGGCCCAATTCCGTTAATAATGGCCACGCCGCATCGTTTTCCGAAAGAGGAATGTCCTGCACGAACCGTAATGTTGCAATGCGGTGAGCCCAGGAATCATAAGGCGCGACATATGCCTTCCGTACCGGCTTCGGCATCGGCTTTGCGACACCGACATAGGACGCCAGACCGGAAAATGCGTTGAACCCGCGAATTAACAGCCCCGCAATACGGGAACTGCGTCCGAATGCCAATTGCCACGGCATTTTCTTCGCCGCCGGTAATGGAAACGCCGCCGTATTGAGAATCACCAACCGTCGCACCATCGTCATATCGCGTAACGACCAACCCAGGCCGATTATTCCCCCCCAATCGTGCACCACCAATGTTATCGGCCTGTCCACGTTCAGGTTACTTAAAAGTGTATCCAGATCATCCACGCGCGATTGGAGCGTATACCGGTAATGCCGATCGTCCGGTTTGTCCGACAACCCCATCCCGACGTGGTCAGGCACGATACAGCGGTAACGATCGCGCAGGCCCAGTACCAGCTTGCGCCAGTAATAACTCCATGACGGATTGCCGTGCACCATCACGACGACTTCGCCATCACGCGGACCTTCATCGAGATAATGCATTCGAATACCGGGCCGTACTTCGATATAACGGCCGGTAAAGGGGTAGTCGGGATAATTCATCCTTGCACCAACCGTCCGGCGGAATGTGTTCTATTCAATGTTTCTGGTTCACTATCGAGAAAACGGACATTCTACAGTCTTGAGACTCATTCACGATCTCCGGCGTAACGGTATCGAAATCGCTCCACAACACTCATCCCCCAGGTACGGGCGATCCTTCCTTACGCGTCCCATTCTGGTCGGTGAGGCCGCAAACCAGCGTCTGGAAACGTCCTGGTAGCCGGTGGCCGCTACCCGAATCCGTCAACGATACCGCTAGATCATCGGCCATGACGACATAGGAACCTGTTCGACCGCGCCGCGGTCGCCGGACAAGACCGAGGAAAGGAAACCGTTGCAAAGCCTGAAAACACCCTTCCGTGGCTGTACCGGTGCTTCGACAGACCGGGATCGCTCATGTCGAAGCAACGGATACTCGAGGAAATTCTCCGAAGCGGCCGAAAACGCCCATCGTCGTCGATAGATCCGAACATCGGACACGAACGCGGTTCCGCCGTTCAGTGAGAACACCCGGTCTCCTTCTACAGCCGTGTTTGCTGCGTATACGGCATATCGCACAGATGCAGAATCCGCTTTTCCGAACGTGAATCGTTGTCCTATACCCAATGTGCGCACGGTCATCTCTCCTCCTCCGATTCCGCCTACACTGTGCGCTCTCGTTCCCGAGATATTCTTGTTTTCAAAAAGCCCATGTCTGAAGCATTGCGCTTGTTCTGGGAGTGGCTATCCCATACTCCGCATCTGAAAGCCTACCTGGCGACCATTTACGGCATTTATCTGTTAGGGCTGAGTATCTGGATCATTCTTCAGAAACGCGAGCCCATCTCCACGTTGAGCTGGTTATTGGCTCTGGCCGCACTTCCCTATCTCGGGTTTCTCATCTATTACTTGTTCGGCCCGCAACGAATCAAGCGGCAAAAGCTGCGGCGCGGCCGGTCCCGCTCAAAAGCCAATATCGCTCGTTATAGCGCCGCCGCATCGCCCACGCTGCATCGCACTAATTTTTTATCCCGCTTAGCGCAATCTACTACGGGCCTGGCGCCGAGCACGGCCACCGACGTGCGATGGCTGATCGATGGAACCGATACTTACGACGCCATCCTGGCCGAAATCGCAACGGCGACCGATCATGTCCATCTCGAATACTACATTTTCGATCCCGACCATACCGGCACCCGATTCCGGGATGCATTGGCGGAGCGCGCTCGGGCCGGTGTGAAAATCCGTTTGTTGCTCGACGCCGTCGGATCCGCACGGATCGATCGGCGTTTTCTTCGCCCGCTCACCGATGCCGGCGCGGAGGTTGTCTGGTTTCACCCGATCCAACTGTTCCGCCCGTTCAAGCGCCCATGGTTGAACTTGCGCACGCACCGGAAAATCGTCGTTGTGGACGGCCGCGTCGCTTTCATCGGCGGTATCAACATTACCGATGAAGAAAACGAACAATTGCGGGACGATGCCTACCGCGATCTGCATATGCGCCTGCAAGGCGGAATCGTACGCAGTATTCAATTGGTCTTCGTCGAAGACTGGATTTACGCGACCGGGCAAGGCCGCGACAGATTCGATATTAGCCGCCTGTGGCCGGCGGAAACATCCGATACCCGGAACGGTCATATTACGGCACAAACATTGATTTCCGGACCGGATACCGAATGGGAAACCATCCATCGTCTGCATATTGCCGCAATCGAAAAGGCCCAGAAGCGCGCCTGGCTGGTGACACCCTATTTCGTCCCCAGCGAAGCGGCACGGATGGCGTTGACCTCGGCGGCGTTGGCAGGTCTGGATACGCGGCTGCTGGTTCCGAAACGAAGCGATTCGCCATTCGTTACCTTGGCCGCACGTTCCTATTTCGATGAACTGTTGAAATCCGGCGTCAAAGTTTATGAATACGGTCCCAGAATGTTGCACACCAAGGCGTTGGTCGTCGATGACGATCTGTGTATCGTCGGAAGCGCGAATTTCGATCAACGCAGCTTCAAGCTCAATTTCGAGATATCCATTCTGTTACAGGATCACGCCACCGCACGGGTATTGATCGCATTGCTGGAAACCGAATTCGCAAATGCACGCCGCCTCCCACGCAACCGATCGACGTCCTTCTGGCGGGAACGCTTGCCGGAAGCGTGTGCACGATTACTTTCCCCGCTGTTATAGCGCCTCACTCAGGATAAAATCCGGATATTCCCAACAAACGAGACGGACCATGTACTGGTTATTTCTATTGCTTGCCTGCGGCGCGCTGATGCTGGCTTTCACCACATCACATGTCTGGCTGTTGGTCGTGGCCCTATTGGCAGGATTGGGGTTTTTCCTGGCTTGGGCTTACGGTTGGTATTCGGCTCGCGTCGGTGAAAACCAGCAGGATGAAATATCGATGATCCATCCCGCCGAACTGCAACGGTTGCGCCAATTGGCAGAAGTCAGAAAACAGGAAGAACAAGCCAAAGCCGCTCCCGGCCCATCGGAAATCCAAGGGAAGGATTCGACGCCCGGTTGACGTCTGCGAAAAGTACAACGGCCATTCACGGCCATATCTATCGATGCTCATGAAAAATGCCGCTTCGGCAGCGGCATTTTCTCATTTTCATCCGGTGGCTCGAGGCATCGGTTCCTGTAACGTAAAACTCGCCTTCGTCATCGAAACGGAATCATTGACTTTGCTGGACGAAATTCAGCTTCCTCATGTCCGCGTTTTTGGCGGCAGCCAATATTCTCGCTATCGTTTCGTACTCGGAATCCGGATCGGCATCGATCCGCAACTCCGGCTGGTTGCTCGGATCTTTTTGAATCTCGTTTTCCATCATGTTCTGCAACACCGACAACGCGACCATCGTGCCGTTCCAATGGATTTCGTTGTTCGCATCCACGCGCAATTCGATCGGCGGCGGCGGTTCTTTCGTCACCGGCGGCGGATTGAGTACCTTCTGCGGCAATGCGACTTCGATCGGATACGTCATCATCGGTGCAGTGACGATAAAAATAATCAACAACACCAACATCACATCCACCAGCGGCGTGACGTTGATATCGGACATCGGTCCTCTGCCGGACCCTGTACTGAAAGCCATGTCTCAAGGCCTCTGCTCTTTGGCGGTGATAAAGCCGATATCCATCATGCCTTGGCTCTGTGCGATCCGGGTGATTTCGTTGATCGTCCGCATTCTGGTCGTGCGATCGCCACGCAAATTCAGCGGTGGCTGCGGTGTCTGTTGCGCTACGCTGGACAAGCGTGATTCCAATATCTCGCGAGTGATTTCGTGATCGTTCCAGTACAGGCTGCCATCCTCCCTGACCGTAATGGTAATCGGCACCATCGGCCGTTTGGATTCGTCTTCATCCCTGCGTTCGAGGTTGGTCTGCGGTAATTCGACTTTGATCTTGTGCGACATCATCGGCGCGGTGATGATGAAAATGATCAACAACACCAACATCACATCCACCAGCGGTGTGACGTTGATTTCGGACATCGGGCCGCCGCTGCCATCGGAACTGAAAGCCATGATCGGACTCCGTTATCGAGCGTGTAACGAAACGATTCCCACGTCCGCTCACCGCACGCGCGAACCAGTGGCGAAAAAGTCATGCAGATCGTGTGCGAAGGTATCGAACTGCGCGATGGTCGCCGTATTCATCTTATTGAAGAAATTGAACGCGAATACCGCAGGAATAGCGACAAACAGACCGATCGCCGTCATGATCAATGCCTCGCCCACCGGACCGGCCACTGCATCGATGGAGGCCTGACCCGTCGCGCCAATCCGAATCAATGCGCCATAAATGCCCCATACGGTGCCCAGCAGGCCGACGAAAGGCGCCGTTGCGCCAACGGTCGCCAGCAAGATCATCCCTGATTGCAAGCGAGCGCTTTCCCGCGTCACCGCCCGCCGCAACGCACGATCGACGAATTCGGAACGTGACAGCGTCTCTCCCAAACCACTGGGATTATCGGTACGTTGATAATGCGCCGCTGCTTGTGCGGCATCCAACGCAATCTTCGAAAACGGCTCGCTGCCGGGTTGCATTTCCATGACATTGATCGCTTCCTGTGCTCCAGGCGCATCCCAAAATTCATTCACGACTTTATTGCCGCGCGATTTCAGCCGCGTCGCCTTGATGATATTGAAAACCGTCCAATACCAGGACATGGCCGACATCACAACCAGGACGATCAACACCACCCAGGAAACGACGAATTCACCGGGCCTGCCAGTCATTTCAGACATCAGATGTTGAAAGCCCATTTGCGTGAGGGCATTTGCGCTATTACCCCCCACGGCGGCGGCGGCGATGAAAATATCCTGCAACATGACGCTTACCTTTTAATTGAGTGAAACCGTATGAAATGAATGGGCGGGAAAATGCTTGCAAATTGCGCATGTCCTTTGGTCGTCATGATCTTCACCGATCTATCTTGAAATCAAGCGGAACGCGAGCACGGCCGGCAACCGGCTGGCCGTTGATGGTCGCCGGATTGAGCTTCCATTTGCGCGCTGCGGCAATCGCCGCACGTTCGAGATCACGATTGCGTCCCGGGCTGGTGTTTTTCTCGACAATGATATTGGTGATGTTGCCGGCTGCATCTACATCGATGATCAAAACGATCTGGCCTTCGATTCCTTCCCGCAAGGCCGCCGGTGGATAACTGGGTGGATTCATCTGCCGGGACGAGATGTCGACGCTGGCCGCGATCTCTTGAGGCGGCGGCGCTGGCGGCGGTGGCGCCGGAGTCGAGACGATATCGACATCACGCGGCGTATCCACCGTAATCGGCGGGTCCGGCGGCGGCGTCACCGGTTGTGTCGTGGTCCGTGGCGGTGCCAGGTTCCGAACCGGTGGCTTTGGCTGCTCCACCGGCTTGGGCGGTGGCGGTGGCGGGGGTGGTGGCGGGGGCGGCGGTTTCGCCTCCACCAGATTGACGATGACCCGAGGCTGTGCCTGCGCTTCCATCTTGGGAGCGACCGCAGGAATCAACAGCAGTAGTAAAGCTGCCGCATGCAACGCAATCACAAAGGCAATACCGATGATGCGCGCCCAGCTCAGCCGCTTACTGTCGTCACTTTCTCCTCTTCTATGGATGACGAGTTGCTCGGTCATGCATCAACGACCCGACGAATGGGAATGAAAAAACGGGAATCCGCCTGCCCGGCCTTCGTCCAGCCGGACATCGCGCGCCGCCCCTGTCGTTCAAGCTTATACCAACGATGGATGAAACTTTTCAACACTACCACTTACTTCAAATTCATGATTCTTTGCGCGTCGTCGGGATTTCTCACGCCTTTATCCAATGCCTGCCGCGCCGCTTGCCGCGCCTCGGGAATGCGGTCTTCCTGCCATAGGACCCGAGCAAGATTGAGGTATGTCTCGCCATTGTCGGACAAGGGTGCGGCTTTTTGCCAGTTTTCGATCGCCTGCGGAATCTGATCGGAATAATAATAAGACTGCGCCAGCGCCAGATAGGTCTGATAGTTCGGCTTGAGCACGCCTTTGCTCAAGCCCTCGTTGATGACGGCAATGACATCGGTATCGTGGCCATCCATATTCGCGTAGGTCACATAAAGCCGCTGGTATTCGTTTTCCTCCGTCAACCGGCCGGTGCTACGCAATTTTTCCAACGCGGCTATCGCATCACTCATCCGATCTGCTTGCAGATAGGCGGAGACCAGATTCAATTGCGCCGCCTTGTCGGAAGGCGATTCGGACGCCAATTGCTCGGCAATCACTACCGCCCGTTCCGGCTGATCGGTCTCCATGTAACTGGACATCAGAAGCCGCATCCAGACATCCTTCGGCGCATCGCTGTTTTCAATCGCTTGCCGCAGTATGGGAATCGCTTCCTGGAAGCGTTCCATCTGGTAAAGCGCCTGCCCTTTGAGGGCCAGATCCTCGGATCTCTGCGAACGTGTTTCGCTCAAGTAGCGATTCAGCGTGGCGATGCCTTCATTGATCTGCTCTTCTTCCTGCAATTGCAATTGCGCCAACATCAGCAGCGATTGAAAGTGGTTGTCGTTATCCAGTCCATTGAATTCCAATACTTGCTTCAGATACCGCGCAGCGCCCGCATTGTCGTCCAGATTATAGGCAGCCTGCGCCGCCAGTTGTGCCGCCAGCGATTTCTCGTATGCGTTGGCGCCGCTGTCGGCGACAATCTCGTCGGCCAGATTTCGAGTCAACGGATAATCATCGCCGCTGTTGTAGACATCGATCATTCGCTGCAGCTTGCGACTCAAGCGCGAAGAAGCTTTGATCCCGGGTTCCT
>JAITWM010000063.1 GCA_031285265.1 Lysobacteraceae bacterium | reverse complement strand
ACCGGAGCGGTGACGCTGCCAGATGGCGTGGAGATGGTGATGCCTGGAGACAACATCAAGATGGTGGTGTCGTTGATCAACCCGGTGGCGATGGACGAGGGCCTGCGCTTTGCGATTCGTGAAGGCGGCCGTACGGTCGGTGCCGGCGTCGTCGCAAAAATCATCAAGTAAAATATGTGAGGATCCAGGGTTGAAGCCGCGTTTGCCGTCAATGGCAATCTGCGCTGCATCCCAATGACAAGGATGCGAGGTTGTCTCTACTAGGAAGTTGGTTGAGACAACAGCCGTGACGAAGTATGGCGGGCCGGAATCACGGTCCGCCTTCGCCGTCTAAAGGCAGACTCGCTGTCATTTCATACGCCAGTAGCTCAATTGGCAGAGCAGCGGTCTCCAAAACCGCAGGTTGGGGGTTCGAGTCCCTCCTGGCGTGCCACTTTGTCAGCCGACCCGGTCGCGCAAGCAGTAAAGAACGGATGAACAGCAAGACAAGTCATTCCCAACGCCACGAAGCCGTTTCTAGCGGTGACGTTTTCAAATATGTCGTAGCCTCGGTATTGGCACTGGCTGGATTATTTTTCTGGTTCTGGTTCGCAGCACCGGAACGTGCCGTGCTGCTTGGTAGCTGGGCGCCACAATTGCGCAGCCTGGGGGTTATCGTCGGACTGGTGGCTGGCGCTGGCGTATTTATGGCGACAGTGAAGGGACGCGAGGTTCGTGAATTTCTGGCTGAATCCCGATTCGAGTTGCGCAAAGTGGTCTGGCCGACTCGACAAGAGGCCACGCGAATGATGTGGATCGTGGTTGCTGTTGTGATCATATTGAGCCTGGTGCTGGGCGGATTTGATTTCGTGATCCAAAAACTGGTGCAGTGGCTGCTGGCCCGATAAGGAGAGTATCGCTATGAAGCGTTGGTATGTGGTTCATGCTTATTCCGGATTCGAAAAGTCTGTCGCGCAGTCTTTGCGCGAACGTATTATCCGCAATGGCATGGAAGAGCGTTTCGGCGATGTTTTGGTGCCGACGGAAGAAGTCATCGAGATGCGGTCCGGCCAGAAGCGCCGTTCTGAACGCAAGTTCTTCCCTAGCTATGTCTTGATTCAGATTGAAACGCACGATGAAGCAGGCATTCCTCGTATCGATAGCGAATGCTGGCATCTGGTCAAGGAGACGCCGCGCGTCATGGGTTTCATCGGCGGTACGGCCGATCGCCCGTTACCGATCCGGGATGACGAGGCCGATGCGATCCTGCAACGCGTGCAGGAAGGTGTGGAAAAGCCGCGTCCCAAAGTGTTGTTCGAGCCAGGGCAGATGGTTCGCGTCATCGATGGTCCGTTCAATGATTTCAATGGCGTGGTTGAAGAAGTCAATTACGAAAAGAGTCGGCTGCGCGTGGCGGTGCTGATTTTTGGCCGTTCGACCCCGGTCGAACTGGAATTCGGCCAGGTCGAGAAAGCCTGACGAACGTAAGACGTTGAGAACACTGGCTGGCGTGAATGGTTCGCGTCGCCGTATTTGACGCGAGGAGCCATAAAGGCGCTTGTACTCGCAGGAGCAAACAATGGCAAAGAAAGTTGTCGGTTACATCAAATTGCAGGTCAAGGCTGGACAAGCCAACCCGTCGCCGCCGGTTGGTCCGGCGCTGGGTCAGCGCGGCTTGAATATCATGGAGTTTTGTAAGGCATTCAATGCTGCGACCCAAAAGTTGGAGCCAGGTCTGCCGATTCCTGTGGTGATCACGGCCTATTCCGACCGCACCTTCACCTTCGTCACCAAGACCCCGCCGGCTACCATCCTGCTGAAGAAGGCAGTGGGTATCCAATCCGGTTCCAAGCGTCCGAATACAGAAAAGGTCGGTAAGGTGACGCGTAAGCAATTGGAAGAAATCGCCAAGGCAAAGGAGCCGGATCTGACAGCGGCGGATCTGGATGCGGCAGTGCGTACGATCGCGGGCTCCGCCCGTTCGATGGGCTTGACGGTGGAGGAATAAGCCATGGCGATAAATAAGCGACAGAAAGCAATCAAAACGGCCGTCGAGCCAGGTAAGGTCTATCCGATCGATGAGGCTTTGAAGATCCTCAAGGGTTTTACGCAAGCCAAATTCGTCGAAGCGGTCGATGTGGCGGTGCGTTTGGGCGTTGATGCCAAGAAGTCCGACCAGCAAGTGCGCGGTTCCACCGTATTGCCGGCTGGCACGGGCAAGACCGTACGGGTTGCGGTGTTCTGCCCGGAAGGCGCCAAGGCGGATGAAGCGCTGGCAGCTGGTGCTGATATTGTCGGGATGGATGATCTGGCAGAAAAAATGCAGGGAGGCGACTTGAGCTACGATGTGGTCATCGCCACGCCGGATGCGATGCGCGTGGTTGGCAAGCTGGGTACGGTGCTGGGGCCGCGCGGTCTGATGCCGAATCCGAAAGTCGGCACTGTGTCGGCCAATCCGGCCGAAGCTGTCCGCAACGCCAAGGCTGGGCAGGTGCGTTATCGTACCGATAAGTCCGGCATCATTCACTGCACGATCGGGAAAATCAATTTTGACGATGATGCTCTGAAGAACAATCTGCAGGCGTTGCTGCTTGATTTGATCAAGGCCAAGCCGGCGACTTCCAAAGGTACTTACCTGCAGAAAGTCTCGATCAGTTCGACGATGGGTCCCGGCGTTACGGTGGATCAGTCTTCGCTCGTCCTGAGATGACCGTCTAACTGATAGGAAACACCCCGGTTGCCTCGATGGACTGGGGTAAGTAATGAAGGCGGCAGAAGCGATCTTCTTTACAACGAAATGGTTCATGCATCGGATGCACAGGTTTTAGCAAGGATTCGGTAGTTTCAAAGATTTTGAGGGCACCGCCAAAGATCGTGATCATGTCTCGATTTGAGGCGGAGCCGTCAAAGACCGCAGGCGCGGTTGATACGGATCGGCGACGGGCAGGAGCTCGCTTTTGGCAAGGAATCGCCGCCGATAAGCGCGAAGCCGCTTAAACGTCAAGCCTGCGTAGATGGTTGCCGGCCCTCCAGCGTATACGCTCACTGGAAACGGCTACCACCCGGAATGTTTCGGCATTCCCGGCGCCGATGGAATGGTGCTGCTCATGGACCGTAAGCGGCAGGAGCCGCGAGCGGAATCGGTGAGGGAATCGGTTTTCCGGCCCTCATATTGTATGGAGGAGTGCAATGGCTCTTAATCTGACCCAAAAGAAGGAAGTCGTTGCCGAACTGGCTGAAGTCGCCGCCAAGGCGCATTCGCTGGTAGCAGTCGAATATGCAGGATTGACCGTGGAGCAATTCACGGAACTGCGCAAGAAGGCGCGTGAATCCGGCGTGTACTTGAAAGTTGCCAAGAACACACTGGTTTCGCGGGCAGTGGAGAATACCGATTATGCCATCGTCAAAGACGATCTGACCGGTCCGCTGCTATATGCCTTCTCGCAGGAAGATCCGGGTGCTGCCGGTCGTTTGATCAAGGACTTCGCCAAGACTGCTGACAAGTTGAAGCCACGCTTGGTGGCGATCGGTGGACAGAAATATCCCGGCTCCCATGTGGATGTTCTGGCATCTCTGCCGACGCGTGAACAGGCGTTGTCGATGCTACTCAACGTTCTGGTCCAGCCCGCCACCATGTTGGTGCGCGTCCTGGCCGAGCCTGCCGTGCAGGCGGCCCGCGTCATCAACGCGGTTGGTCAGCAGAAGGCTGCTTGAGTCGTTGGATAGCAGTTCGGTACGAATCTCATAACCGTTTAGTCGTTTCCAAAATTTTTTAGAGGTGAAAAATGTCCCTTAGCAATGAGCAGATCATCGAAGCGATCTCCAGCAAGACGCTCGTCGAAGTGATGGAGCTGGTCAAGGCAATGGAAGAGAAGTTCGGCGTTTCCGCCGCTGCTCCCGTCGCTGTCGCCGCCGCTCCAGGTGCCGCCGCTGCCGCCGCTCCGGCGGAAGTGCAGACCGAGTTCACGGTGGTTTTGAAGGCCGCTGGCGAGAAGAAGGTCGAAGTGATCAAGGTCGTTCGCGCGATCACGGGTCTGGGCTTGAAGGAAGCCAAGGATCTGG
>JAITWM010000223.1 GCA_031285265.1 Lysobacteraceae bacterium | reverse complement strand
TGCCGAAGCCAGGCAATCAAGCGTCTGGCATGAAGCAGATCCCGCACCAGCAACACAATAGCGCCAAGCATCCCTCCCACGATACCTCCCGGCACCGCAAGTCCGGTCATCACCCAGCCAGCCATGCCGCCCACGCATCCTCCCGCCATGATGAAGGCGGCGATCGTTGCCGCGCGGCGCCAAAACCAATCGTTCAAGGACGTTTCCCGTTGCTCATAGACCGTCATCCGGCTTCGACGGCGCACATAGCCGATAACCGGCCCCGCGAACGGTCTCGATCAGTTGCTCGCATCGCGCCGTGGAAAGACTCTCTCTCAACCGCTTGATATGGACGTCCACCGTCCGTTCTTCAATGAACACATGGTCGCCCCACACCTTATCGAGCAGTTGCCTGCGGTTATGGATGCGATTCGGATGTCGCATCAGATAATGCAACAGCCGAAATTCGGTCGGTCCCAATTTCAGTGGAGTATCTCCGTAACTGACCGCATATGTGGCGGGATCCAGCCGCAAGCCGGAGATGGTTACCGAGTCTTGCGAGCACTCCGGCTTCTTACGCCGGAGCAAGGCACGGATGCGGGCCAGCATTTCCTGCACGGAAAAAGGCTTGACGATGTAATCGTCGGCACCGGCATCCAGACCGGCTACCTTGTCCGGCTCATCGCCGCGCGCAGTCAACAGGATGATCGGCAATTGCGCAGTACGCGGATTGGAACGCCAGCGCCGCGCAAGAGACAGACCGCTTCCACCGGGCAACATCCAATCCAACAAGACCATATCCGGCAGCAATCGTTCCACTTCCGCAATCGCCATGTCGACATCGTCGGCGATGACGTAGTCATAGCCCGCATGGCGTAGATTGACTGCGATCAGTTCCGCGATCGAGGATTCGTCTTCGACGATGAGAATTCGCGCTTGCATATCAATTTATGGCAGATTCGATCTGATCCAATGCGGTATGGCGCACATCCGCACCTTTGACGATATAAATGACGAACTCGGCGATGTTCTTGGCATGATCGCCGATACGCTCCAGTGCCTTGGCAACGAACAAAAGATCCAGGCTGGCCGATATTGTGCGCGGGTCTTCCATCATATAGGTGATCAGCTTACGAACGAACCCGTCGAATTCGGCATCGATGAGATCATCCTCCCGCATGATTTCGATGGCGGCTTCGACATCCAGCCGCGCAAAAGCATCCAATGCCCGCCGGATTATTTCGGCAGCCAGATCCGCAGCCAGTTTAAGCTCGGACGAGGGCAAGGTGCGTGGCACTTTGCGCGAGACAATCGATTTGACCATTCGCGCGATCTTGGTCGCCTCGTCACAGACACGCTCCAGATTGGTGGTCGCCTTGGAAATAGCGATCAGCAGGCGCAGATCGCGAGCGGTGGGCTGACGCAGCGCAATGACTGTGGTCAACTCATGATCGATTTCCAACTCCATACGATTGGCGCGCTTCTCCATGATCTGAACTTCATTGGCCTTCTCGATATCCAGATCGGCCAACGCCTCGATCGCCAGCGCAATCTGCGTCTCCGCCAGCCCTCCCAATTCCATGATCCGCGCCGATATCGCGCTGAGTTCGGTATCGAATTGGGTTGAAAGATGTTTGCCAGACATTTAGCGCTCTCCAAAGTTTCAGCCGAATCGGCCGGTGATGTAGTCTTCCGTTTCTCTTCGCTGCGGCTTAAGAAAGATTTGTTCCGTTTGACCGAATTCGACCAATTCGCCCAGATACATGTACGCCGTGTAGTCCGAACAGCGTGCGGCCTGTTGCATGTTATGAGTCACGATCACCACGGTGTAATCGTTCTTCAGCTCATGAATCAGCTCTTCGATCTTACCAGTGGATATCGGATCCAGTGCCGAACACGGCTCATCGAGCAGCAATATTTCAGGCTTGAGTGCGATCCCTCGCGCGATGCACAAACGTTGCTGCTGACCGCCCGACAAGCTCGTTCCGCTTTGATGCAGTTTGTCCTTGACCTCATCCCATAGCGCCGATTTCCGCAATGCCCACTCCACGCGTTCGTCCATTCCGGCGCCGGACAGCTTCTCGAACAGTTTCGCGCCGAACGCCACGTTATCGTAGATCGACATCGGAAACGGGGTCGGTTTTTGGAACACCATGCCGATCTTCGCGCGAATCAGCGCGACATCTTCTTTCGACTTCAGAATATCCTCGCCGTCGACCTTGATCTCGCCTTCCGCGCGCTGATTCTGATACAACTCAAACATACGGTTGAAGGTGCGCAGCAATGTGGACTTCCCGCAGCCAGAAGGACCGATGAACGCAGTCACTTGGTTTTCGGGAATATCCAGATTCAGATCCCGCAGCGCATGAAATTTCCCATAGAAGAAATTCAGACCGCGTACCGATATCTTGACCTTCCCCATTGTCTGACTTTGATCACTCTGCATTCCAAAAACCTCAGTTTTTCTTTCTCATGATCACCCGCGTCACGATATTGAGAAAAAGCACGCTCACCGTGATGACGAAGACCCCTGCCCATGCCAATTTCTGCCAGTTTTCGAACGGGCTCATCGCAAACTTGAATATGGTTACCGGCAGATTGGCCATCGGCTCGGAAAGATCCATACTCCAGAACTGATTCGACAATGCCGTAAACAACAACGGCGCCGTCTCTCCGGATACGCGCGCCAACGCCAATAACGCACCGGTCGTCACGCCTGCTTTTGCCGTGCGCATCACCACCAGCATCACGACCTTCCATTTGGGTGTACCGAGCGCATAAGCCGCCTCGCGCAAAGAGTCCGGTATCAGTCGCAGGATGTTTTCGGTCGTTCTAACGACGATCGGAATCATGATCAATGCCAGCGCAACCGCTCCGGCCCAGCCGGAAAACCCCTTGAACGGCACGACGATCAACGAATAAACGAACAGCCCGATTACGATCGACGGTGCGGACAGAAGAATATCGTTGACGAAACGAGTAATTCGGGCCAGCAATCGTTGCTGCCCGTATTCGCTCAAATAGATTCCGCTCAGGACTCCCACCGGCGTCCCCAACAGCGTCGCCACGGCCACCATCAGTGCCGACCCGGCAATGGCATTGGCCAGACCGCCGCTGTCGGCATTCGGAGGTGGAGTCATTTCCGTGAATACCGCAAGACTCAACCCTTCAACACCCAACCGAACCGTATCGAGCAGAATCCATGACAGCCAGAAAACACCAAACCCCATGGCCAGCATCGACAATGCCAGTCCCACGGCATTGATGCGCTTGCGCCGCCGATGCGCGCGTTTCCGGGACATGTGGATATCGGCCGCACTCGAACCACTCACGACGGCGCTCCCTCATGCCGCATCATCTTCGACAGCATCCACTTGGAGAAGGCGATCGCCACGAACGTGACGAAGAACAACACCAACCCCAAGTAGATCAAAGAAGCACGGTGCAAGCCGGGCGCGGCTTCGGCAAACTCGTTGGCCAACGCCGAAGTGATGCTGTTGGCCGCCTCGAACAATGAGAATGCCCCCGACGGGTTCATATTGCCGATCACGAAGGTGACCGCCATCGTTTCACCGAGCGCACGCCCCAGACCGAGCATGATCCCGCCGATCACGCCCGCTTTGGTGTAAGGCAGAACCACGCGGCAGACCACTTCCCAGGTGGTGGCGCCAAGTGCATGCGCCGACTCCTTCAGCATCGGCGGCGTCATTTCGAATACATCGCGCATCACCGATGCGATGAAGGGAATGATCATGATCGATAGGATGATGCCCGCCGACAACATACCGATGCCTACCGGCGGACCGGAAAACAGTGCGCCCAAATACGGTACATCGCCCAGCCGAGCTTGCAGCGGCATCTGTACATACTCAGCCAGGATCGGACTGAAAACCAGCAACCCCCACATTCCATAAACGATCGACGGAACCGCCGCAAGCAGTTCGATCGCCGTTCCCAACGGCCGTTTCAACCAGCTGGGCGACAGTTCCGTCAAAAACAACGCAATCCCGAAACTCACTGGCACCGCGATCGCCAAAGCAATCGCCGAAGTCGCCAGAGTTCCGCAGATCATCGACAAACCGCCGTAGCGGTCCCTGACCGGATCCCATTCGCTGGTCCACAGGAAGGACAGGCCGAACTCTCGAATAGCAGGTGCGGCTCCGACCAGCAATGCAACGATGATTCCAGCCAGCATCAGCAATACTAAAACCGTGACGCTACGGACCAGCTGAGAAAAGAGCCAGTCCGACCAGCGACCGGATATCGTGCGACGCGAAGAAACAGAAAGATGAGACATCAGGTCCGATTACCGTTACCGCGTACTGACAATGAGGATTTCGATAAAGCCGCTTACCATGACAGTGGTTTACCGTCACTGCCGACCACCTGGGCCCAGGATTGGCGAACCAATGTTTTTACGTCGTTGGGAAAAGCAACATAATCCAATTCCGCCGCCTGTTGATCGCCCTGGCGAAACGCCCAGTCGAAAAATTTCAGCGCGGCAGCAGTGGTGGCCGGATTCTGCGGTCGCTTGTAAACCAGAATGAACGTTGCTGTCGAAATGGGCCAAGTATTCGCGCCACTGGCGTTCGTCAGACTCTGTGCGAACGATTTCGACCAATCGATACCGGCCGCAGCCGCTTGGAACGCCGAAGTGGTTGGCTGCACAAAACGTCCATCGGCATTCTGCAGCGACACGTGGCTCATCCGATTCTGTTTGGCATAGGCGTATTCGACATAACCGATCGAATTGGGAAGGCGCATGACGAACGCGGATACGCCCTCGTTGCCTTTCCCGCCCGCTCCTGTCGGCCATTTGACCGATGTGCCGGCACCGACTTCGCTACGCCAATTGGCGCTGACTTTGGAAAGATAATCGGTGAATGCGAAACTGGTGCCGGAGCCGTCCGCGCGGCGGATCACCGCGATCGCCGCATTCGGCAGCGGCACGCCCGGATTCAGTCTGACAATAGCCGGATCGTTCCAGCGGGTGATCCGGCCAAGATAGATGTCGGCCAATACCGCACCACTCAGTTTCAATTGCCCCGGAGCGATGCCGCGGATATTCACCACAGGCACGACGCCGCCGATCAAGGTCGGAAACTGGATCAGCCCGGCCTGTGCTAGATCCTGCTCGGATAAAGGCGCATCCGATCCTGCAAAATCGATGGTCTTCGCTTTGATCTGCTGCACGCCGGCACTCGAACCGACGGACTGATAGTTGATCCGGACGCCGGTCTGTTTATTGTAGCTATCGGCCCATTTCGCATCGATCGGCGCCGGAAACGACGCTCCAGCGCCGGTGACGTTCTGAGCGCTGGCGCTGGCGCAAACTGCCAGACCGAACGTCAGCGCGAGCAGGACCGCTTTCAAGGATAAAAGAGGAGTTCGCATGGACAAGGTCTTCCCGTTCGGATATGAACGCCATTGTCGTCAGGCTTCATGACAGTTTGATGACAGATGTCATTTTTATCATGACGGTGCGCTCCACGTACCGGCATCGCCCTATCACTGCAGGAAAATGCCCGCCTGCTTCCATCCTCTTCATCCGCCCGGCGGAGCAACACTCATCTATCCACTACCACCTGAGTACCCGCGATATGGTCGTGAATGCAACGCCGGTCTCTGCGGAAGATGAACAATGTATCGACGAGCACCAACCAACTTCCGACATACGGAAGCGCCGCTATCGCCTGTATCGTCAGGTAGCGCAACACGATGATTCGGACGGCTCCCGGCTTGTTGCCGTCCATATCCACGATCTTGATCGACAGCAAACGCTTGGCCCAGGTCTGCCCACGGGTTACCAGCGGATAGCCCTGAATCACGACAAAGACCACAAAGCCAATCGCGATCCACGACAAGGTGGTGCCGATCGGAACCGATTCGCCGGTTTGCGCCGCCACGATCACCTGCCGCCAATATCCCCCGACGATCATCAACGGGATCATCACCGCCGCGGCAATCAGTCCGTCCAAAAGCGCCGCCCCCAATCTCACCCAGCGACTGGCCAATTGCACGCCATCCCGATGGTCGCCGTTCTTATCGATCAGTTCGCTCGCTGGCGAACGATACGGATTCTGATTCTCCATATTTCCCCTGATTGCAACGATTCATGTCTTGGGCAGTGTCACGCCAGTCTGCCCCTGGTATTTCCCGCCACGATCCTTGTAACTGGTTTCACAAGTTTCGTCCGACTCGAAAAACAGCATCTGCGCCACCCCCTCGCCAGCATAAATCTTGGCAGGCAACGGCGTGGTATTACTGAATTCCAATGTGACGTGCCCCTCCCATTCCGGCTCCAGCGGCGTCACGTTGACGATGATACCGCAACGCGCATAGGTGCTCTTGCCGAGACAGACCACCAATACATTGCGCGGGATACGGAAAAACTCCATCGTACGCGCCAGTGCGAAACTGTTCGGCGGGATGATGCAGACATCCGACTCCAGATTGACGAAACTGCCGCTGTCGAAATCCTTCGGATCGACGATGGTGGAATTGATATTGGTGAAGATCTTGAACTCGCGCGAACAACGCACATCGTAACCGTAACTGGAAGTACCGTAACTGACGATACGCTGCCCGTTGGCCTGCTTGACTTGCCCCGGTTCGAACGGTTCGATCATTGCCTGCTGTTCGGCCATGCGGCGGATCCAGCGGTCACTTTTGATGCTCATGCAGCATTCCTGTGAGTGAAATGGAAAACCAGACGACTGCCGACAGAACGGCAGAAATTCGGATTATTCTAACGATCACAGCAATGCCGATGCGATGGTGGTCGGCACCCTCGGCCGCGACGCCAACAACGCGGTCAGCATTATCGCCGCCCGACGATAGGCTTGCGCTGCGGCCGAGGCCGGATCGGCAACGGCGATCGGCTGCCCGGCATCGCCTTGCTGACGGATACCAATCGCCAGCGGCAACGATCCCAATAACGGGACCGCATACTGTTCCGCCATCGCTTGCCCACCTCCTTCACCGAACAAATGCTCGGCATGACCGCACTGCGTACAGATATGCACCGCCATATTTTCCACGATGCCGAGCACGGGAACCTGTACCTTTTCAAACATTTTCAGTGCCTTTCTCGCATCCAAGGTAGCGATTTCCTGCGGCGTGGTCACGATGACCGCCCCTGCCACCGGAATTTTCTGCGCTAGCGTCAACTGGATGTCGCCGGTGCCTGGCGGCAGATCGATCAGCAAATAATCCAACTCGCCCCATAAGGTATCGTTGAACAACTGCATCAACGCCGAGGTCGCCATCGGCCCGCGCCAGATCATCGGTGAATCGACGTCGACCAATAATCCGACCGACATTGCTTCAACGCCAAACGCGCGCATCGGTTCTATCGATCGGTTGTCCGGGCTCTCCGGACGTCCCGTCAGCCCCAACATCGCCGGCATGCTGGGACCATAGACATCCGCGTCCAAAATCCCGACCCGTGCCCCCATTGCCTGCAAGGACAACGCCAGGTTGACGGTCATGGTCGATTTGCCAACCCCGCCTTTCCCCGAACCCACCGCGATGACGTTCTTTATTCTCGGCGAAGGCGAGAGATTGGGTTGAACCGCATGCGCAACGATGCGAGGACGAATCTGAAATTCCGTCAGCCGCCGGCCCGAAGCGGCGGCGATTTCGGCCAATCTCGACCGAATCCCGTCGTCTCGATCCCTCATGAAATATCCGGGAATCAACTGAAAACACACTTCGGTTTCTGTCGTCCGAGCCTCCCAGCGCGCACGTGGCGGAGCCAGGGCGAGTCCGGTATCCGGGTCCTGCAACGCCAATAGCATCGACCATTCGGATTTCTCGTCGACCGGATAAAAATCTGACATGCACTTATCTCACTGTTGAATGAATCACCATCATGATTGCCTGGCTCTTCGAAGGCCCGCCTCGCGGCCTCGAAGGGCCCGATCGATCGCACTAGGCAGTGACTGCCGCCTTTTCTGCTCATCAAGCGTGCGCCAGTTTAACGGCCTCGCCGTCGACGCGTGGTGGCGGCCCGGCCCGGCGGATTCCTGCCGGAATGCCGGCAATCCGATTCCGCCTGCCACTCCCCGAATCTCGCATCGTATCCGCCCGCCGGCAAAGCCCATGCTTGAAACAGACTCGCACCGTATACCGGAAACACCGTCTCCTTATTGCTTCCAGGCATCAGCGGGAATCGGACACCGGCAGCGGCACTGCACGCCGATCCCATTGCCAGAGCATCCAGCCCAACAATAAAAAGCATCCCGACCCCAATGCCAGATACAGCCCGCGGTGCTGCAGCAACGGCGACAACAAGCCGGCAATCGCCGCATTCAATACCAATTGCGTGAATGCCTGCGATGAAGATACCGTCCCTCGCTGCTGCGGGTACAGATCCAGAATCATTAAGGTCAGTACCGGAAAGATCAGTGATACCCCCACCCCCATCACCGCGATGGGAAGAATCGCCCAAGGCACGGTGGCCGCCGGGGCCCAAACGCTATAGAGGAAATTGCAAACGGCTCCGATGCCGGTACAGGAAAAACCGAAGCGCAATTGCGTGGCAACCGATACCCTTCCGGCCAGCCGGCTCGACAGAAATGCTCCAAGCGTCATGCCGCCGATAAGGGGAATGAACAGCCAGCCGAACTGCTGTTCGTTCAGACGCAATATTCCTTGAACGAATTCAGGAGCGGATGCGATGTATAGAAAAATGCCACCGAAGTTGCAGGCACACGCTCCTGCCAATCGTTGGAATCGCGGATCGAGTCCGATCCTCGAGTAATCCTGCAAAAGCGACCCCGGTCGCAATCGAGTACGCGACGACTCCGGTAATGTTTCTGGAAACCAGCACACGCACGATGCCAGCAACAACAGCGTGAAGCCTGCCAGAACCCAGAAAATCATCGCCCATCCCCATCCCAGGCCCAACAACCAGCCACCGACGATCGGAGCGATCGCCGGTGCGATCCCGAAGATCATCGTGACCCGGCTCATCAATCGCTGCGCTTCCTGTCCTTGGAACAAATCACGGATCGCAGCGCGTCCAACGATCATGCCAACGCCGGCAGACATGCCCTGCAACGCGCGGAAGATCAGCAGGGTCGACATATCGCCTGCCAGCGCGCAACCAATGGTCGCCCCCGTGAAGGTCACCAATCCCGCCAGAATCACCCTGCGGCGCCCGAACGCATCGGACAGCGGCCCATGCACCACACTCATCAAGGCGAAAGCCAGCAGATACACACTGATGGTTTGTTGCATCGCCGTCTTATCGACCCCGAACTGCATCGCGATATGTCGAAACGCAGGAAAGAAGGCATCGATCGAAAACGGACCGAACATCGACAGTCCAGCCAGCAGCAAGGTCAAACGCCAAATCGGCGGATTCGTCCGTTCCGAGGATGGACTCATTTCCGGACGGCCACCGATAAGGAACCGATCACGGCAATCGGCACGTCCCCCGCCACTACACAGACACAACGCATACCGCAGTCCTTGCCAAAACATGGTGTGGAATGCCATGAAGCCGGAAAAGACATTGAACTCATGCACAATTCGACCATTACCAGGCCGATCATGATAATCCACCCGTCAAGTCCACCTCCGAACCTGAACGATCGCGCCTATATCGCCATCGACACCTCACTGTTCAGGAAAACGGCATACCGATCCCAAAATCGCCCTTCCGATGACGCTATAATCAGCGACGCTCTCAATGGGAGAAGCGGAACCACCGCTGCCGAAGGCGCAACGCCCGTAATCGCTCAGGCCCCGATACCATTGAGGAAAACACTCTGGAGAGACCGGCAAAATCCGGCGCCGAAGGGGCACGAAGCATAGCGGCACGGCTTCCAAACTCTCAGGCAAAAAGGACAGAGGGGCGCTCGCGTGCGGCATGCACGCCGTTACCTCGTGCGCCTTTTTCCAATGAATCCAACTCCTATCGCTTCTTCACTGCGCGAACTCGAATGTTTCCAGCCTTTTGTCGGCCGTCATATCGCTCCCGACGATGCCGAAATCGCGCATATGCTACGCACGATCGGCTACGACACGCTGGAAGCGATGACGGACGCCATCATTCCACCAGCCATCAAGTCCGGACAGCCTCTGGCCCTGCCAGACGGTCTGTCCGAAGAAGAGGCGTTGCAACGGATCGGCGCGATCGCCAATAAGAATCAGGTATTCAAAAGTTACATCGGCCAGGGGTACTACGGCACCTACATGCCGAAGGTGATCCTGCGCAATATCTTGGAAAACCCTGCCTGGTACACGGCTTACACGCCTTACCAAGCGGAAATCTCGCAAGGCCGGATGGAAGCGCTGATCAACTTCCAGACCATGATCACCGACCTCACCGCCATGGAAATCGCCAATGCATCGCTGCTGGACGAGGCGACGGCCGCCGCCGAAGCGATGACGCTGGCCAAACGTTCGAGCAAGTCCAAGTCCAATGCATTTTTCGTCGCCGACAACACGCATCCGCAAACGATAGAAGTGATGAAAACCCGGGCCGAGGGATTCGGCATCGAATTACATATCGGTCCAGCCGATACGGCGGCCCAAGCCGATTACTTCGGCGTACTGCTGCAATATCCGGACACCTGCGGCGCAGTCCAGGATTACGCCAAATTGGCGGACCATATTCACGAACGCGGCGCATTGCTGGTCGTTGCCACCGACCTGCTGGCACTGACACTGCTGACACCCCCTGGCGAATGGGGAGCGGATATCGTCATCGGCAACAGCCAACGGTTTGGCGTGCCCTTCGGTTTCGGCGGCCCGCATGCGGCCTTTCTCGCCTGCCGCGACGCCTACAAACGAGCGATGCCGGGACGATTGATCGGTATCTCCATCGATGCCGAGGGCAAGCCCGCCTACCGCCTGACGCTGCAAACGCGCGAACAACACATCCGCCGGGAAAAAGCCACCTCGAACATCTGCACTGCACAGGTTCTACTGGCGGTATTGGCCGGCATGTACGCAACCTACCACGGCCCTGCCGGACTGGTACGCATCGCTCGCCGCGTGCATCGTCTTGCCGCCATTCTGGCCGCGGCATTGCGCCGACAAGGCCTCGATGTCGGAACCGCATTCTTCGACACATTGACCATCACCGGAGCCGATATCGCAACGGTTCGCTCCAAAGCGCAATCGGCGCAGATCAATCTCCGTTATTTCGACGATCCCGCCCGTATCGGCATCAGCCTCGATGAAACCACCACTCGCGCCGACATCATCACATTGGTGGGATTATTCGGCGTGCATATCGACGATATCGATGCGCTCGATGCCGACACGCCGGAAGCGTTGCCAACCGCCTTGCTGCGCCGTTCGGCATTTCTGACGCATCCGGTATTCAACGCTTATCACAGTGAGCACGAACTGCTGCGCTATATGCGGCAATTGGTGGATAAGGATCTGGCCCTGGATCGCACGATGATCCCGCTAGGCAGTTGCACGATGAAACTCAACGCGACCGCGGAGATGATTCCCATCACCTGGCCGGCATTCACCGACATCCATCCGTTCGCGCCGGCCGAGCAAACCCGCGGCTACCGGCAACTGACCGATGAGTTGGAAGCCATGCTGGCCGAATGTACCGGCTACGATGCCGTCAGCCTGCAACCCAACTCGGGCGCACAAGGTGAATACGCCGGGCTGCTGGCGATCCGCGCCTGGCACCGATCGCGCGGTGAAGGACATCGTGATATCTGCCTGATCCCCGAATCCGCCCACGGCACCAACCCGGCGTCGGCACAGATGGCCGGCATGACGGTCGTCGTGACGCGCTGCGACGCGCGGGGCAACGTCGAGATCGAGGATATTCGCGCCAAAGCGGAACAATACCGCGATCGGCTCGCGGCCTTGATGGTCACCTATCCATCCACACATGGCGTCTTCGAAGAAGGCATCGAAACGATCTGCGATATCATTCACCGCAACGGCGGCCAGGTTTACACCGATGGCGCCAACATGAATGCCTTGGTCGGCCTGTCCAAGCCCGGACAATGGGGATCGGACGTTTCTCATTTGAATCTGCACAAAACGTTCGCCATTCCACATGGCGGCGGCGGCCCCGGAGTCGGTCCCTGCGCCGTCAAGGAGCATCTGAAGCCATTCCTTCCGCGGACGTTGAACACTCCCGGCGCCGTTGGCATGGTCAGCGCCGCCGACTACGGTTCCGCTTCGATTCTGCCGATTCCGTGGATGTATATCACCCTGATGGGAGGCGCCGGATTGCGCAAGGCCACGCAGGTCGCCCTGCTCAACGCCAACTACATCGCTAAGAAGCTGGCGCCGCACTACCGGACGCTCTATACCGGACGTAATGGTCTGATTGCGCATGAATGCATCCTGGACCTGCGTCCATTCAAGGATTCCGCCGACATCAGTGCCGAGGACGTCGCCAAACGATTGATCGATTTCGGCTTTCATGCCCCCACTCTCAGTTTTCCGGTCGCCGGAACGCTGATGATCGAGCCCACCGAAAGCGAATCCCTGCACGAGCTCGACCGTTTCTGCAACGCCATGATCCAAATCCGCGACGAGATCCGTGCAATCGAAACCGGCCGGTCGGACCGCAACGACAATCCACTGAAAAATGCGCCACATACCGCAATCGCCGTCTGCGCCGACACCTGGGATCATGCTTATACGCGCGAACAGGCCGCCTTCCCGTTACCCGCGTTGAAACAACGGAAATATTGGCCGCCGGTTGCCCGCGTGGACAACGTCTATGGCGACAAGAACATCATGTGTTCCTGTCTTCCGATCCAGGCTTACCAGGAATAGGACGGCGGCCGCATGACACCTCCGATCGGCTTGCAGCGAGCATCGCAAGTCGATCGGAAAAGCGGAAACGCATGGTGATTACCGGGATGGTTTCATAAAATCCGGGGAAGAAGAGAACGGCTGCGTCCCCGGTTACGGGAACCCGGACACCAAAATCGTTCCGGCCCGCACGTCCACCAAACAAACTACTCATCCAGAAACGGCACAATTCACCGCCGGTTCCGCCGCGAAGCCGGCCACGTAGTACCGAACCATCACCTCAACCGAATTTCGGATTCAACAGCATTCCCCAGAAATGCCCAAGAATCTCGGGACGCATCGCCACCATGAACAAGATCCCGAACGCGGCGCCGGACAGATGCGCACTGTGATTGATGCGATCGCCACCCCGGTGGTTCATCCAGATGCTATAACCCACATAGAAGACGGCGAATAAAATCGCAGGCACCGGGATGAAAAATACCAGGATCATCGACCAAGGCGCCAACAGGACATAAGCAAACAGTACCGCCGATACCGCGCCGGAAGCGCCAAGGCTGTAGTACCTGGGATTCTTCTGATTCCGAAAATAACTGGGCAGGATCGAGACGGCCACCGCTGCCAAATAGAATGCCGGGTAAGTCCAGATACTGCCTGTCAGTCTTATCATGACGGACTCGATCAGTCCGCCAAAGAAATACAGCGTGATCATATTGAACAACAGATGCATGAAATCGGCATGGATGAAGCCGTAGGTCAACAGACGCTCATATTGTCTGTCGCGCTCGATCGCAGGCGGCCACAGAATCAGCCGCTCCATCAGCTTGGGCTTATTGAACGCCAGCCACGACACCAGACAGGTGCCCCCGATCAGAATCAGATTGATCGACAATTGAAATCCCATGACGTGCTCATGCTCCTCGATAATGATCCGACATTGTGTAACGCCGCGCGTACAGACCGAAGGCCAACGCTGCCAAAAACGCAAATCCGGCGAAGAAAAACATCAAAAAAGCAGTCTCGCCCATACCTGTAACCGCAATGCCATCGGTGACCGTCTGATTGCGTACCGCGGCATTGACCATCAATACCCATAAATTGCCGATCGTCGTCGTCAAATTCCAGAAACTCATCACCACACCCTTCATCGACTGCGGCGCCTGACTATAAGCGAATTCCAGACCGGTAGCCGACACCAGCACCTCGCCGAACGTCAACAGCATATAAGGCAATGCCTGCCAAGCGATCGACACCGGATCGCCGCCGTCGATCACCAGTTGGATGCCGCCCACCACGATCCAAGCCAGGCCACTGAAAGTGATACCCGCGGTCATTCTACGCAACGGCGTCGGCTCGTAACCGAGCTTTCGCAGCAACGGATACAGCACCAGATTATTGAACGGGATCAACAGCATGACCAAAGCGGGATTCAATGCCTGCATCTGTGCCGGAGAGAACCAGTCCGGTTTGACCATGGTCTGCCCCTGCAACACCCAGGTCGAGGCTTTTTGATCGAACAGCGAAAAAAATGGCGTAGTCAATGCAAAGATCATCAACACGCGTAATATCGATCGCACGCCATCGACCGCTGCATCAGGATGGATGCGGCGTGCTCGTTCCAACTGTATCCAACTACCCGCGCCGACTCCGGCCAAAACGAGCACAAGCCCCATGCACAGATAGATCACCGTACCCAAATCGGGAATCAAAACGTGCAACGATACCGATGCCGAAGCGATTCCCGGAATCTTCGCCATCCAGGGAAGCGCCGCGAAAACCAGCGCGACGGCCGCCGCCGCGCACGAAGTCGAAGCCAACCAAAGCCCAGGGCGAGTCTGCCCGGACACCTGCGCTAACAGTGCGGTTTTCACTACCTTGGCACAGGAGTGCGGATCCCGAGGCGGCGGCGGCATCATGACATAGCGCCGACGCCCCAGCCAGAACACCAGCGTCGCGACGAACATCAGAATCCCCGGAATCCCGAATGCCCATTGCGGCCCCCAGCGCTTCAACACCAGCGGAATCAGCAACGATGCAAACAACGAACCGAAATTGATGATCCAATAAAACGCATCGAAAACGATCTTCGCCAAACGCTTGTTGGATTGATCGAATTGATCGCCCATGAAAGAGGCCACCAACGGCTTGATGCCGCCAGCGCCCAATGCGATCAGTCCCAATCCTAGGAAAAAACCCATGCGATGCTGTTCAAGCAGCGCTAGACACGCATGTCCGGCACAGTAGACCAAACTGAACCAAAGAATGGTGCGATACTTGCCGAAGAAGCGATCGGCCAACCACCCACCCAATAAAGGAAAGAAATACACACCGATCATGAAACTGTGCATGATGTCCTTGGCTTCGGCCTCGCGTCCCGGCGCCGTCACCTCTTGCAACAACAACGACGTGATCAGAAACTGCACCAGGACGTTGCGCATTCCATAAAAACTGAACCGCTCGCAGGCTTCGTTACCGATGATGAACGGTATCTGGCGCGGCAGCTGCGCTTCGACCGCAGTACCGGTGGTACTCATCCCGTACTCCATCCCTTAACGAGCGGGCAGATTACCCGATCCCGCACATCGAATCGATCCGGCACCTGCCATCGACGCCAAAATGATGTGAAATCCCCCACCACGCCCAGTGCGGTAGCCTGCTTGCCAACCGATTCAAGCGCACTCCATCCAACTAAGGAGAATATCGATGCTCAAGCCATTATTACCCGCATTTTGCGGTCTACTGCTGTTGGCCGGATGTCAAGCTTCGCAAACACCGGAGCCGGCACAGACGACTACCCCGCCGACCGCGTCGACGACGCCTGCGGCACCTGAATCCACTCATCCCGATGAGCACGATGCTTCGACCTCGACCGCTACTGAACCGGCTCAGGAGCACACTGCCATGGCAACTGCAGAACAATGGCAGTGCGGCGACCACCACGTCACTATCACCATCAGCAAGGATGGCGAAACATTGACGCTCGCTCATGCCGATGGCGAACTGGTCCTGCCACACGAGGTTTCGGCCTCGGGTGCGCGTTATGCCGATGATAAAGGCAACGAATTCTGGAACAAAGGCAACGAGAGCATGCTTACCTTCGCCGGTCACGAGGAACAGCTATGCCACAAAACCCCGCCCGCACCATAATCTCGGTCGCTTAGCCGGAGCTATTTCCAGGCCATGATCTGCCGCTGCGACAGATCATGGCTTTTTTATCGTCTCATGCATCGGAACTCGATTCGGAAACCCATCCCGCCTTGCCTTGACTCGAGACGCTTTTGCCGCGCCCAGCAGCGTCCACACCTTGCGCAAGATCGAAAACAACACCCGCACAACCGGCATTTCTTCTTGCCCGGTTTACTGTCCTGCGCGTAACGCGGCAATACGTTCCTCCAATGGAGGATGGCTCAAAAACAGTTTGCGCAACCCCTGACCGATACCCCCAGCGATGCCGAAAGCTTCCACCTGCGCGGGCAATGAGCTTTGTCCATGATTCAATGACAACCGCTCCAGTGCGGCGATCATCTTGCCGCGTCCCGCCAGACGCGCACCGCCCTCATCGGCGCGAAACTCGCGCCGCCGCGAAAACCACATTGCGATCATCGTCGCGAACAGGCCGAAAACCATTTCCAACACCATCACGACCAGGTAATACGTCATACCATAGCCCCTCTGTCGCTCGTTCCGGTCGCCGGAGAGATAACTGTCAACCAGACCACCGACGACTCGCGCCAGCACGATGACGAACGTATTGAGCACACCCTGCAGCAATGCCATCGTCACCATATCGCCATTGGCGACATGACTGACTTCGTGCCCAAGCACGGCTTCTGCTTCATCTCGGCTCATGTTGTGCAGCAGGCCTGTGGATACCGCTACCAACGCTTTGTTTTTGTTCGCTCCGGTTGCGAACGCATTGATCTCCGGCGCCTCGTAAATCGCCACTTCCGGCATTCCAATGCCCGCCGCTTGTGCTTGCCGCTGTACCGTTGTCACTAACCAGCGTTCCCCTTCGTTACGCGGTTCGCTGATGACATGAGCTCTCGTAGACCGCTTTGCCATCGTCTTGGACAGCAGCAAGGAAATGAGCGCTCCGCCGAAGCCGAAAACACCAGCCATGATCAGCAACCCGCTCATCTGAGCGGAGTTCACACCGAGCAGCGACAAGACGATCCCCAGTAAAAACATCACAGCGAGATTCGTCGTAAGGAACAAGGCGATTCGAGTAAACACGATAGTCGGACCTTTTTCAGGTGGCATTGGAACACCGTAGAATCGTGCCCACGCTTACAGAATTCAAGTTATTCCCTGACTGTAAACCCAACCAAATGATGACTTCCGCATCCCGCTCTTACATCGGTCGTTTCGCTCCCTCGCCTACCGGGCCCCTGCACCTGGGATCGCTATTGACTGCACTAGGCAGTTGGCTACTGGCGCGCCATCACGGTGGGAAATGGCTGATCCGGATCGAGGATCTGGATCCGCCGCGCGAAGCCGCTGGGGCTGCCGATGCGCAACTACGGACGTTAGCCGCTTTCGGCCTGGTATCCGATCTACCGGTCATACGGCAAAGTCAGCGCAGTGAACACTACCGCGAGCGATTGGAATACTTGCTGGCCAAGGGTGCGGCGTTTTTTTGTCGATGCAGCCGCAGCGAACTCGCTTCGCATGGTGGTATTCATCATCATTGCTTCCCCGCTCGAGAACAACGACCGGCCGCCATACGCTTGCATGTACCCGACGAAGAGGTGATCTGGGAAGATCAACTGCAAGGCGCTCTGCGACAGAACGTCGCTGCCGAAGTCGGTGATTTCGTGCTCAAGCGTGCCGATGGTTACTGGGCGTACCAATTTGCCGTGGTGGTCGATGACGCCGATCAGGGAGTTACGGATATCGTCCGCGGCATGGACCTATTGGATTCGACGCCACGGCAGATTTTATTGCACCGGGCATTGGGGTTATCGCCACCTCGCTATTTGCATTTGCCGCTGTTACTGGACGATCACGGACATAAATTTTCAAAGTCATCCGGCGCTCCTCCGCTCGACCCGGACGAACCACTGACTGCGTTGCGCTCGGCATGGCGCCTACTCGGACAAGAACCGTCTGCATTGCACACTGCCGACTCCGTCGATCAAACGCTGCATTGTGCAATGACGCATTTCCAAATCCAGCGATTACCTCGCACGAGCCGGCACATCGGCTGATAGCCGGCTCCGCACATCATGCGTGCATTCCATTAAGCACATTCAATCCGAATTCCTTCACGTAATTATCTCCTGCCATCCTGGAAGATGCGGTATCCGAAGCATGGAAACAGTATGTGCCGAACCCCATTGCGCAACGCATCTTTAACGAAGGGGAGAATCATCAGATAGGCACGATATATCGCTATATAAATCCTATATATCGCACCAGCGCAACAAACGGACGCGATAGTGCGGCGTGGTCTTGGGATGTGACCGCTGTCAGGCTTTACTCACATGAAAATCATGAAAAGAGGGATCTGTGAGAAATCTCTCATTCAATCTGTCGATAGATGTACATTTGTTTTACTTCAGGCTAATTGCGTACCGAAGCATGTCGCGCCATGCTGTTTGACAACGAACGCGGGACGGACCTCATATGAGTGCCACGCATATCATCAAAAAGTATCCTAATCGTCGTTTGTACGACACAGAGATATCCAGCTACATCACCATAGAAGACGTACGCCAGCTGATTATTGCAGGCAAAAACTTCGAGGTGCACGATGCAAGAACCGGCGCAAGTCTGACGCGGTCGGTATTGTTGCAGATCATCCTGGATAAAGAACAAGGCGAAACGCCTATTCTTTCCACACAACTATTGCGGCAGATTATTCGCCTCCACGATAATCCCGGGCACGAATCGGTCAATCATTATCTCGAGCGCAGCATGCAATTATTTCTGGAGCAATGGCAGCCGCTGCACTCCATCGGTAATTTGACCTGTCAAACGCAATGGAATGCCATGAGCCGACTCGCCGAGCACAATCTGGAATCCTGGCAGAATTCTTTGGCGAACCAGGATACGCCCCACTCTGCTTCCCCTTCTGAAGAGGAAGACGGCGAGTCGATATCATCCGTAAAAACGGCACCCGACAATACGCACCAGCCCTGAATCGAATAATTCCACCGATATCGATTCAAATGCCGCGCACCACGCGAAAGCCGATATAGGCGTTGGTCATATCCGAGTCCACCGCCAATCGCCAGGCTGAACGGGTTTGCGCTGGAGAGCCTGCCCAGAAACCGCCACGTACCACCCTGCTGCGGCAACCAGGATTGAACCAGGAGGCACCATCGGACGGCGCGTGCCGGTAGCTTGAATGCCAGCAGTCACTGACCCATTCGCTGACGTTGCCCGCCAAGTCGTGCAATCCCCACGCATTCGGCTTGAAACTCCCGACCGGCGCCGGCCCCCAATAACCATCGCCATAACCGACAAATGCATGATTCCATGAACGCCCGCTGGGCGAAACATCATTACCACCCGTGAAATTACCGCTTCCATCAGGAGGAACACCGGCATTTCCCCATGGATAGCGGCCACTCCCGCCAGCCCTCAGCGCATATTCGAATTCGGATTCGCTCGGTAGGCGATAATTGCGGCCGGTCTGCTCACTGAGCCACGCCGCATATGCTTCGGCGTCGCGGACACTGACATGAATGACAGGGTCGTTCGGCCCGGCGGGATTACCTGCATAATCGGACTGCCAATCCACCCCACTGCGACGAACAAAATTGCCGCTGCGCTCGTCATAGACGACCGAATTTCCACGCCTGGTAGCACGAGGCCGAAACTCCTTCGCCTCTACGAAACGACGAAACTCCGCTACTGACACCTCGGTTAACGCCATTGCGAAACCACGATCGAAACGCACGAGATGTTGGGGTTTTTCCACATCCCTCGCACCCAGCTCATTATCGCGCGAACCCATCTGGAACGCGCCATGCGGCACGACCACCATCTGCGGCCCGCGGCTGCCATCCTGCAGCGCATCGGTGAATACTTGCCCCGGATGGAACATCCCATAATAAGTTGCAAGATAAATTCGCTCTCGCAACTGTTCAAGTATCGGATCGTCTGGCCGTGCAATGCGCTCGACTTCGGTCAATCGTTGCTCGGCCTCACGCAATCCCGTTGGCTGTGCCAAACTGCGCAAAGCCTCATCACGCAAGGCAACTACCTGGATTGTGCGAATCGTTTCCAGGCGCACGCGCGCATCGGCCACCGTCGCAACCCCATCTTCACGCACGCGCTCGGCGGAACGTAACCATCGCTCGGCCGCTTCGAAATTCGAATTCGTCGCCGCCAGCTCTGCATGGCGGATCATCGCGCTTTCAGCCGCCGCCATGCCTTGCACGGCACGAACGTTCTTCGGATCAAGTGCAAGCACTTCGTGGAAAAGACCAACCGCATCGTTCACACGTCCTTTCCGAAGCATCTGCTCCGCCGTTTGCATCGTTCTCACAAGCGATGTCGTCCGCTGCACCCGCTCCAAATAATCGCTTGCCGCTTCATCCTCCCAATTAGACGCTTGCACAACCGAAGCAATGACCGTCGCTTGCGCAAGTGCAGCCTCATCGCCGTCACCAGCCGTGCTTCGATCGAGTGCCGCAGTTCCCAGTTTTACTAACTGCGATAGCGCCCGCACCAACCCGGTACGTGCCTGACGATCGTCCGGCGCGATTTTCAAGATCGCCAGATACAACGGAATCGCCGCCTCCGCGTTCTCGTACAACCGCCCTTCCTTCAATGCATCGGCAGCCCTCCGGCGTGCCGCATCGAGATCTTTCTCATCCAGCAACAAGGCCGACACATGCCAAGCTTGAACGGCCGTCGGCGTTGCTTCCTTGCCGATAGCAATCCGTGGCCTCGCTTCGGGGGACAGATCGATTGTTTCACGAACGACATTCACCGATGTCCTCGTCGTTTCCGCATCCGCTGCCTGCGGTGCACGCGAACATGCCGACACCCCTGTCAAAATCAGTACCAGCGTCGCCCATCCGATTGTCTTGTTCGTCGTATTCAAACCTTCTCCTATCCGTTCTCCCCCCCATCCTGACGGGTTTGCGGTTAGGCTATTGTCGCCGTTACCGGCAACTGATGCATCGACAGCAGGATTCACGTGCCAAACGTTCTCTGGATCAAACACCCCGACGCGCTGCGACAACGCCTCGATGGTTCCCTTTCCCGGATCGGTCTGGATACCGAATTCGTCCGCGACCGCACTTATTGGCCCGTGCTGGCACTGGTGCAGATGGCCGTTGCGGATGAAATCTTGTTAATCGACCCATTAGAACCGGGAATGACCGATGCCCTGACCGTATGGCTGACGGCTCCGAACTTGCTGAAAATCATGCATAGCGCCGGCGAGGATTTGATCGCATTCAAACATACTTGCGGCGTTGTGCCGGCGCCGCTTTACGATACCCAGGTCGCCGCCTCATTGAGTGGTCTCGGCAATGGCCTGGGTTATCAGAAACTGGTCGAACAAATTACAGGAATCACTTTACCCAAAGGAGAAACGCGCTCGGACTGGCTGTATCGTCCCCTGACGCCCGCACAGCAGGAATATGCCGCCGACGATGTGCGTTATCTGTTCGAATTGCACAACGTCACAATGGAACGCCTGGAGGAACTCGGTCGCCTGCCCTGGCTGCAAGAAGATTGCGAACGTATGCTGACAATCGCCCGGCGCGATGGAGGCGAACGATGGCCGCATCTATCGCAACGGAGCGCCCAACTCCTGGATGCACCCGCCCAGCACCGTTTATTGCGTCTATTACGCTGGCGCGATGCGCAAGCCTGCGCCAGCAACAAACCGCGTAATTGGGTGTTGAATAACGACCTGCTGCTGCAATTGGCGCGCCACGCCCCTCTCAGCAGTTCGGCATTGCAACAACAGTTGGATGCCCAGCCAAAAGCGCCGCGCAAGCTCGGTCGAGCAATATGGCAAGCACTAACCACCGAACTACCCGACGAGACCGACATGCCGCTGGCGAAGCTGCCGAGCGACAACGACAAACGTATCCTGAAACGATTGCAGCATGCCGTAGCAGCGCATAGTGCCGAGCTTGCACTGGCCGATGGCATTCTCGCTTCTCGCAAACACCTGGAAACCCTGCTCGAACAAGGCTGGACCGATTCGTTCGGACAATGGCGCCGTAAGGAACTCGAACCAATTCTGCGGCCTCTACTAGCGGATCGCCTTCAGGGTGGTTAAAATGCCCGCCTTACCATTGGGGCGGTAGCTCAGCTGGGAGAGCGTCGCGTTCGCAATGCGAAGGTCGGGAGTTCGATCCTCCTCCGCTCCACCAATACCAAACGCCCAACCGTTCTCGGCTGGGCGTTTTTCTTTGCCGATTCCCCATGCCACGCGGGTTTCCGGGCCATTGTGCGTGTGCCAGCCACTTCCGGCAAATCGGCCACACTGCCCCGGTTTTCTTATATTCCGTTCTCTCTTCTCTCGAAACCTGTACCAACTTCTTCGCCGTGGCACACGCACATCGCCTGGTTCATCAACCACTTATGTGCGTGTCGTTGAGAGCGGTTTGCCTGCTCGTTTGCAGGAGCAGAGCATAGCGGCTGCGCTAGTTGATGGCGATTCTTGACCCTGGACGCGCCCCTGCGGCGTTGACTGCTCCGGCGTCATCGAGCCATGGTGTGGGCCATTGCCTCTGGCAAAAAAGCGGCGCGACCGGGTGCGTCAACACCCGGCCACGCCTTCCACAACCGTCAACATAGGAATGACGATCATGGCAAGTGCAAGCGTATCCGAAAATCCATCCTCCGTGCCCGCACGGCATTACGAAACCGCCTCGTTGCGACTGACTCAAGCCGTCGCCATCATCCGCATTATCGGCATTGCCATCGAATACAGTCACAGCGGCGGGTTGCCGGTTGAAGACGCCTGCGAGGGCGTGGTTCACCTGTTGGAAGAAGCCGGGAGACTGTTCCAACAAAGCAGTGCGACAACATGAGGTTACTGCCGATTACAGGCTCGGCGTCCCACGTAGTCAGCGATTGATTCGGGAACGATCTCAACCATGTTTGAATCTGGGCGTGACTGGCGCATCTCGTCAATGGAGTCGCCGGTTCCAAGATATTTCACAAGCATCCTTCGGCAATCATACAGCCGCTCGGAATAGGTTGTGCCACTTGACCCTGTGCGCTTTGTAACGATCCGCCTGTTTGGCCAGTCTCCTTCGATACTCAGCACTTCATAAGAGGCAAGTGAGTCAGATGCGTAAGGGTCCAGTTTGGGCGCTGGCCAGTGGCATCGCTGATGCCAAAATCACTACGATCATCATTTCAATTTTCACCGCCATCCCCCTTGCGGGCTTGTCGTGTAATGACTCAAGTTTACCGCAGGGCCTGAGGCGCCGTGCCGCGCCTCAGGTTCAGTACTGCATTGGCACGATTTTCTGTGAATGAACATCTGTGGATGCATCTCAGCCCTTGGGCGGAAACGGATCGTTACCATAGGTGTTGCGTTCACGGATCTGTCCGCTTTGTCCTTGGATGAATACCTCACTCTTCTGATTGATGGCAATCTCTCGTGCGTGCTTAAACGCCTCCTGTTGCGTGTTATGGATGGACGTGAGGCGTTCGTTACCTTCTCCGCGTACACCCCACTGCTTACCGCCATCGACAGGTACAACCCATTGGTTCTTTTTGCTCATTATAAATTCCTCAATAAAAATTAAATAAATATAGGCTCTTGAAATCAGTGCGAGCCTGGGTGTATTGGGTATTCAACTCATGTCATGGAAGTATCCCCCTCAATATCCGGTCTCATAAGATCGCAGGGCATCGAATACAGCCCTGCACGTTTCTGTGTGATCACAAGTTCACGGTAGGCTGCATGCTGCGCCTCGGATTCTGGTTTGCCTTTATCCTTCAACTTGATCTTGAACAGATCGCTCGGCTTGGCACTACTCAAACCGGCCCGCTGCATGATCCGTTCCGCCGTCGTGGCCTCGCCATTGAACGACCACAACGCCTCAAACACTTTTGCTTGCCCGTCTGTAAAACCGATCGGTGTGGCTTGGATCGCCGGTAGCGTCGCCCACTTGAAGTCCGCCGAGAACAGTCCATTCACTGGCGTTGCTGGATCAGTAGCCACCGGCTGCACGGATGGAAGCGGCAAGCCAATGAGTGCGATTCCACCGCCGTAGAAGGTGAAGCGTTCTTCCAGCACCAGCCATTCCACGCCCGTACCAAACGGCGATCCGCGCGTCATGCGTGGCCTCGGCGTGATCACTCGAATATCGCCGCCTGCCACCCGCACCCGATCCAGCAACGCAGGTTCTTGCAGCATGCACGTCAGATCACGGGCCAGCAGAACAGGCGAACGACGTGCATCACCAAGCCGCCACACGCCATCGCCCAGGTCGTCGATGCCATCACGACTTTCAATACCGAGCGCGAGGCGCAGCTTCCGACGCAACCAATCCTCGTCCAAAGCCAACGCCGCACCGTCGTTCGCTTCAACGGCCACGGGTCCGCAGTCCGGACAGCGACACATCCATCCACCGCGACCATCACCCCAGACTTGTGCTCGATGCTGTTGGCAATAAGGACACAGCACGAACGATTGGTCCACCACCGCCGGTTTGACCGCCTTGCCAACGACAGGCAGCACTGTAGCCTCGCGCGGCGACAACGTGGCACGCAGCACAGGTTTGCCGTTCGCAAACAGGCGACAGATTAAAGCCCAAGCATCGTGAGCCGCCATCCGATCAGCCCTCGATCACCGGTGTCGAATTCACCGCACTCGTCTCTGGCGGAATCTCCTGCACATTCAGTGTTTGGCTCTTCTGCAGGATACCTACCGAGACCAGATAACTCTCCAGTTGCGTCTGCATCCTGGGATCGAATTTATGTAGGTTCAGCCGCCCCTTGCTGGTCACTTCGATGGGAACCACCTTCGCGCGTGTCCGGCCTGGCTCGGGCGGATAATAGAGATTGATCAGCGCCGCCGTCACCATCCACTGGCCTTCCAAGGGACCGGGGAGCATCTCCTTCAACAGTTCATGCACAGAGCGCTGCTGGCTGGATTGCATGGCGGTACATTCGATCTTCAGTGCGCCATCCGGACTGAGGAGCGTGAGTGCCTTGAGCTGTACCATCACGAAACCGTCCTCGAACGCCTTCGGCGCATCGAAACCGGTGCGCAGCATCGACAGATCCAACGTGGGCGGCCTGATCTTCTGTGCATTCACCTGGACACCCAGCACATGCTCGGCAAAGGCGTCGACCAGCATCTGCTGATACTTATAGCCGCCGCGTACCAGTGTGCGTACCACACCCGTGAACTGTGAGTACTCCAACGCCATGTGGATGTTGGGATTACCGACACGACGCTTCAGGGCCGAACCCTCGAATTCCAGTCTTAGCATGGCCATGTCCTTGACGTGGACGGTCAGCAGGAACACACCGGGACTGCGTTCAACTAAGTACCCTACGCTGCTATCTCCACATTGCAGTTCACGTTTGTAGAAAGCCGAGATCGCATGATGCAGCCCGGTCATTGCGGTGCTGGTTTCATTGGGCACGCGTTTTACGCCAAGATCGTACTGCTGTGTTTTGGCACCATGCCGCTCCCAGAAATCGAAATCGACCGCCTTCTCGAACAATGCTTTGTGGTGAACATACAGCCAAAACGAACGGTGGATATCACTCTGGCACAGCATCAAGCCTGCCAGTGCAGCACCATTGCCTACTACAGCCTCAAACATCACCTGCTTGCCTGCCGAATCGCCCAACTGGACGCTGGCCATGAGATTGGCTGTCATCCGATCACGGGCAGCGATGTCCGGCCAGACTTTGACCGCCTCCACCAGAAACTGGCTGGTCTCCGGCGCATCATCCCACGCGAACCCGTCCGGCACGGGCAGATGGTGCGAGGTCAGGAACTCGCGCAGCGTAGCATCCACCGGCAATTCAAGCAGCACATCGACAAACGTCTTCTTCATCTTGTTCATCCTTTCTGGATTGAAGTCGAAGGTCTGCAACCGGAAATCAAACGGCACGAGCCAGCGACAAGAGTCAAACACAAACTACTAAAAAGTAAAGCAACGAGATACGAACGTAATTCTATCCTCGGATTTCCTCTTGTCAATCAAAACGACACTTATGGCGCTATTTGGTATCTTGTGACTATACTATTAAGCTTGATTGAGGCTTACTCCTGACGGGGGGAGGAATTTAATGGCTTCGGTATTTGGAATACGCCTTCGGCGCTTGCGCGAAGTAAAGAAACTGACCTTGCAACAGGTTGCCGATGCAGTTGGCTGCACCAAGGCCTACATCTGGGAACTGGAAATGCGGGATGGGCAACGCCCCACCGCCGAGCGGATTCAAGCCTTAGCGAAAGTGCTCGGTGTGACGATGGAGGACATAATGGGCACACCTATGCAACAGGTACCTGAAGCCAGTCCCGAAGATGTGGCCTTCTTTCGCGACTATGCCGGGATGACGGATGAAGAGAAAAAGAACTATCAAAACGTCCTTAAAATGATGTTCTCACGCAAGGACAAGGACGGAGGTTGAGGATTGAGCGCAGCGCAGGCCCTCACTGGTTCCATCGTCGCCAACACCGTCCAGAAATGGCTACGGGCGTGGTACAGCACGGGCATGCCCGACGCCATCGATCTCGAAGTCGTCCGGCAGATGCTGCCGAGCACACCCTACGGCACCGGCGTTCGAGAGATCAGGCCGCCGGTGCAGTTCAACGACGATGCCTTCGAGGGGATGCTGGCACGCGATCCCAATGACCACGAGGTGTGGGGCATCGCCTACAACGGCAAATCGCGCCTCGAACGCCAACGCTTCACCATCGCCCACGAGCTGGGTCACTTCATCCTGCATCGTAGTCAGCAGCAGAAATTCAACTGCGACAAGCAGAGCGTCCACACCGGCATCGAAACGCTCCGCGACATCGAACGGGAGGCCGATGACTTCGCCAGCAATCTGCTGATGCCCGGCGATCTGCTGCGCTCGTGGGTTTCCAGCCAGCGCATCGACTTCCGCGTCCTCGGCGACATCGCGAAGCGGTTTCAAGTCTCATTGGAGGCGCTGTGCATCCGCTACATCAAGTTCACGACAGATCGCGCCATCCTCGTCTATTGGGACAACGGCTTCGTAAAGTACGAATGGCGCAGCAACAGCGCCAAGAAAACACGCGCGCGGATCCGACGCAACACCGATCCACAGGAGCCGTTACCGGGCACACTGGCCGCCGATGCCGATATTGAACAGGAATGGGACGGCATTGAAATGTCCGCCGCAATCTGGTGCCCGGAGGAAGCGCAGCACATGAAACTACGCGAGTTCAAGCACAGCCACCCCGCACGCGATCGTGTCCTCACCTTGCTTCTGCTCGAAAGCGCCGAACCACGGCGTTGGGATCGGTCGTGGCAGGACGAGGATGGCTTTGATGGTAATAACCGCTAAGGGATGCAATCAATGGAAATCCTTGAGGCATATTGCGAAGAACTACACCGCGTCATTGGGATCTACGAGGCGCAAGAAGAATATTTCTCGCAGCCAATTGGCCAGCGCAGCCGTTTCACTTTTCGGTGTTCCGATGCTGCGTGCCGTGCCACAAACCATCCCCTTGTCGTCGGAGCAAACTACCACAAGAATGCCGAGGACTCAGAGAAGTACCAGCAGCCACACTTCCGGTCGCATCCAAATCATCCACACATTGACGCATGCATGTGGGTAACGCTTGAAGTCGAAAGGCAGAAGGCAACCTCCGACCCCACTTCAGGTAGTGCCAAATCCAAGGCTACTAATGCTGTGGACATATTCGAGCCTCGCAATGCGGACACCTCACGATCCAGCGCAGCAACCACCATTATCGACTTATCCAAGACGACCTCTTCCGATGCAGCAGAACAAGGTGGTATTCGTACTGTCGAACACACGGGCATATCAACTACATCGTTGCTGGAGAAACTGATCGACTGCTGGTCAAACATGGAACACCAAGACCGCCTAAGCCATCGCATTACTATCAACGACCGTACTATCACCTATTATCAACTCTGCCTTCATATTAATAAACTGACTGAAGATAAAAATGGCGCCCGAGTCATATATGGGGGTGCTCGCGTACAGAAGTGGCCTGCTAATACAGAAGCCCGTTACTATTATGTAAATTTCTTCGATGGTTGCGACCGTTTTCCCGACACCTCAGGCGAAAAATCGCTTACGATCTCCTTACCGATCAAGCGGCTAAAAAATTCTCGGCGTGGCGCCCTCCTGATCAATCGCCTCGAGCAAGCCTTACAGGCCAACCACTATTTACAGGTCTATGCATGGGGCAACGTTACCGCTCATCCCAATGGAAAAGGCTATGTGTTGAACCTAGCCGCTTTGGACAATCTCGTCCTCAAAGCCATCAAGAAAAAACAGGTCGGCCAATAAAGGAAGTAATCGTCCATAATCATTACAGCAGTTAGGTGCTTGCCTTCGGATGTCGATAGATGACATCATCAATAAGATCTGACTCTCCCAATACATTAAGACACGCAGCAAGCGGATGCCCAACAATAGCGTCTTTGCAGTTTAATGAGGTATATAGCGTATCCTTCGTCCGATTTGTGAATAAATGATTTAAACTGTTCGCTAACACGTCAGCAGCAAGCACCAAACCGTCGTTGCAAAACTTAATATTCAAGTCACTTACGATTCCTGAAAAACTTAATTCGGGTGGCCGCGTTATTTTAATCTCATAATCCTGAGACACTTTTTTCTTTTCGACAGTATCAAAACCTTTTAATTTTATAGGGTCTCGGCTATCGCTCAGAAACTCTTTGGCCGATTTCTTAATATTCTTTACAAAAATATCATCCACTTGATCTATTCGGACTTCAACCTTCACTCCTTGTTGTCCATGCAGTTTAAGAAACACGGCCAGATGATTAAAAAGCTTAGAAAACAACTCCACGTGCATGGATTTAGGTTTGTCACGTGGGCTTCCCCCTTTGATCCGAGGCCCCGCACCGTCACCAATAGCAAGTACTTTCTCGCGGAATTCCTTTGAAAGATTTACTAACATCTGATGATTCGCATGCAATCCACCCACATGAATTGCATACCAAAAGCATAGTAATCCTGCGTCCTTGATCGTCGTGAAAAGTTCGTTCCGCACTGCCTCCTGCTGCTCCCGAGAAAGATCTGTGATATGCAGTTTTCCGGACTCAGGGGCATAGTGTGTAGCAATTTGATCGAATGCAGGTTTCACCGTCGACAAGCATTCTTCTGGCACCAGAATTCAAGCGAACACACCAACCTCTCCTGGGAAAATTTCATTTTTATCGGCGTAGCCTTTTGCCCCCGATTCATCACAATAGAAAAACACCTTAGTCATCGAGCCTCCTGTAATTCAGTTGTTGGTATGCACATCTCGAATGTTACTCTCGCCAAATCCGCACACTTCCGCAAAAACGCGTTACGCGAAGCACTCTCGGCTTCTAGCATGAGCAGGGTTTTCCATTAAAACACCTACCATGTCCGAACGCGAACCGATCTCCATTTCCCCGCCGTCTGACCGACCTCGACACCCGCACCAGGAAATCGCCGACCTGCTGGCTGCTGCACTGTTGCGCCTGCGGGCGCGACCATCACACAACACCGTCAAAAACAGCGAGTGCGTTGGACTTGGCTTTCCCGGCCAACAGAGCGTGAATACGAACCCGGATCACCACCTCGGAGTTCGCTCATGACGGCACACGCACCCACCACGCCTTCGGTCACCGCCCGTATCGCCAGTATTCCTTATCTGTCGATGGATGATCTCTGGAATTTGTGGGATGAATATTTCGACGAGCGCCCCGGCCACCACCACCGCGGCTGGCTGGAAAGCCGGTTGGCCTATCGAATTCAGGAGCGTGCCTTGGGTGGCCTGAAACCCTCAATCCACAAGAAGCTCGAAGAAATCGGCGAGACCGGCGTCCTACCCAAGTCACTGCGTGGTGACAGCCAACGCTTGCTGCCCGGCACTCTCCTCACTCGCATCTACGACGACGTCGAGCATCGCGTGCTGGTACGTGGCCCGAAGGACTTCGAGTACCAAGGACAACGTTTCAAGAGCCTGTCCGCGATCGCGGGTCACATCACCGGCAGCCATTGGTCGGGACCGGCATTTTTCGGCCTGAAGTCGCCTGCATCGAAGCGGGTGTCCACATGAGCCTGGCACGCCCTAATCCATTGCCACCCGCCATTACGCCGAAGAAGCGTTGTGCGGTCTATACCCGTAAATCCACCGACGAGGGTCTGGACCAGGAATACAACAGCCTCGAAGCGCAACGCGATGCCGGACTGGCCTTCATTGCCAGCCAGCGACACGAAGGGTGGGTGGCCATCGACGACGGCTACGATGATGGGGGCTATTCTGGTGGCAGCATGGAACGTCCCGCTTTGCGTCGCCTGCTGGTCGACATCGAGGCCGGGAAAATCGACACCGTGGTCGTCTATAAAATCGATCGCCTCACGCGCAGCCTGACGGATTTCGCCAAGCTGGTCGAGGTGTTCGACCGCAACGGCGTGTCCTTCGTCTCGGTCACGCAACAATTCAACACCACCACCTCGATGGGGCGGCTGACGCTCAACATCCTGTTGTCCTTCGCACAGTTCGAGCGCGAGGTTACAGGCGAGCGCATCCGCGACAAGATCGCCGCCAGCAAGGCCAAGGGATTGTGGATGGGCGGCGTACCGCCGCTCGGCTACGATGTGGTCGAGCGTAAACTCATCGTCAATGAGCGTGAAACAGTGCTGGTGCGCGACATCTTCCGGCGCTACGCCGAACATGGTTCAGCCGCGCGGCTGGTACGTGAGTTGACTATCGAAGGTCATACCACCAAGGCGTGGATGACACAGACCGGGCGACAGCGTCCAGGCCGCACCATCGACCAGCAAGCCCTCTTCAAGCTGCTGCGCAACCGCCTCTATCTGGGCGAAATCTCCCACAACGGCCAGTGGTTTGCAGGCCAGCATGAGGCGATCGTCACGACCGACCTGTGGGACGGGGCACATACCTTCATCGAACGGCGCAAGCAAGCCCCGCGCGAACATGCGGCCAAACATCCGGCGCTGATGGCGGGCCTGCTGTTTGCACCTGACGGGCAGCGCATGCTGCATTCTTTCGTCAAGAAAAAGAATGGACGGCAATATCGTTACTACGTTCCCTACTTGCACAAACGGCGCAACGCAGGCGCGCGTTTGGCATCCGACGCCCCTGACGTAGGTCATCTGCCCGCCGCCGAAATCGAGAACGCGGTACTGATGCAAATCCACGCGGCCCTATCGGCTCCGCAGATGCTGATTGCCGTGTGGAAATCCTGCCAGCAGCATCCCGCCGGCAACATGCTCGACGAAGCACAGGTGGTGGTGGCGATGCAGCGCATCGGCGAGGTGTGGGCGCAGTTGTTCCCTGCCGAGCAACAACGCATCACGCGACTGCTGATCGAACGGGTGCAACTGCACGCGCAAGGGCTGGACATCGTCTGGCGCGAGGACGGTTGGATCGGGTTCGGAGCCGACATCGGCGCACATTCGCTGGTCGAGGAGTTCCGCGAACAGGCCGAGGAAGCTCTGGCATGAGCGAGACGACGAACCCGCGTAGGCGCGCCATCCGCATCGAGGCCGGCACCAATGCCCGCAGCTACGTCAGCGGCGGTCAGCGCGTCACATGGGTGCCGTTGAAAATCCAGCGCCGCCAGAACCGCAAGTTACTGATCCCACCCACGCCCGACGCCACCGCCGCGACGGGCGGCTTCGACGTGCCGATGATCAAGACACTCGGCAAAGCGTTCTACTGGAAGCGGCTGATCGACGACGGCACCTATCCGACGATCGCCGAACTGGCGCGCGCACTAAAACTGGAACACGGTTGGGCGGCGGAAATACTACGCATGACGCTGCTGGCGCCGGACATCGTCGAAGCGATTTTCGAAGGCCGACAACCTCGGCACTTGAATCTCCATGCCCTGCGGGGGCGGATTGCGGTATTGCCGCGCGATTGGACCGAGCAGCGACGATTGCTGGGCTTCACCGCCCGCTGAATTCCATCCCCGATTTTTTCTGATGACGGCGTGCCATCGGTGCGCCGTTTTCGTTTGAACGCCGATCCATTGGCGA
>JAITWM010000141.1 GCA_031285265.1 Lysobacteraceae bacterium | reverse complement strand
CCAATACTCGCCCGCGCTCGCCCATTGCCTTTCGCACATATTGCGACCAACCACCTGGCGCTGCTCCCAGATCCACCACAACCATACCCGGCCGCAACAAACGATCGCGCTGCAGCAGCTCTTCCAGCTTATAGACAGCGCGCGAACGCATGCCTTCGACCTGAGCCTTCTTGACATAAGGATCAGCGAAATGTTCGCGTAGCCAACGCTGGCTGCTCTTGCTGCGGGACATACCGAAATCGCGAAAAAGGGCGGTCATGATACCCTGTCCCCCCTTTTATCGCTGACGACGCTCCGATGCCCGCCGTTCCCACCGCCGCCCAGATACGCTACTTGCGAGGTCAGGCACACGATCTCAAGCCCTTGCTGCAAACCGGCGGCAAAGGAATAACTCCGGCGCTGCTGGCCGAATTGCACAACGTGCTGGAGCATCATGAGCTGATCAAGATCAAAGTTTCCGCCGAGGATCGTACAGTCCGTGATGCGATGATTGCCGATCTAGTCGCCCGTTCAGGCTCAGTTTTGGTCCAACGCATCGGACACATCGCGGTTCTGTATCGACGCAATCCGGAAAATGCCCGTATCGTGCTGCCATCAGCCTGAAACCACTACTCTTTCATCCGTTAAACACGCTCAAGGTAATACACCTTCATTCCATCCCGGCTCCGCGCACTCTTGCCGCACGACCATGCAATTGACTCATGAACTCCCCGATTATCGCTACATATTGCGTTTCGCCGACGGTCACAGTGCACGTGTCAACGATCGGGTCCTGACATCCAGTTTCATCCTGTCTCCGGACACGCTGATCGAATCATGGAGCGGTACCGACGTACCGTCCCTGACGAATGCGCAACTGGAACCCTTACTGGCGCTATCGCCCGAACTCGTACTATTGGGCACCGGTGAAACCCAGATTTTCCCGGCACCAGCAACGATGGTGATGTTCATGAGCCGCGGCATCGGGGTGGAAATCATGAACAATGCCGCCGCCGCGCGAACTTATAACGTCCTGGCCAGCGAAGGACGGCGCGTCGCAGCGGGCTTCCTGTTGCAGCCTTGACTCGTCTTTACCCGAAAATCTCCATATCCGCGGAAGAGCGCTCCGATGCGAACCATCGATAAACCATTGTTCAATCGACGTATTATCGATAGCCACACGCTCGCGCATGACTATCGATGCATGTCCGGTTGAGCAGCAGACATTGACCCGATCGACTGTAAATACTCTCTATCGCTTCGGCAGGTACAACAACGGGTCGACGGGCTTACCCTGATAGCGGATCTCGAAATGCAGCATCTCTCGAGACGTACCGGTACGGCCCATTTCGGCAATCTGTTGTCCGGCCTTGACGGACTGTCCTTCCGAAGCCAGTCGACGGCGGTTATGGCCATAAGCCGATAGCCAGTTGTTGTCATGTTTGACGATGATCAATTCTCCGTATCCCACCAGGCCCGCGCCGGAATACACGACAACGCCATCGGCTGTCGCAACGACCGGTTGGCCGTCGCTTCCGGCGATATCGATCCCTTGCCTAGTCGCATCATCGGCGACGTAGTTGCCCACCACGGTGCCAGCAGTAGGCCAGCGCCAAGCGAATCCACTATTGATTGGCGCCTTGACCGTACTGGCTCCGGTCACTGACGACGAAGACGCGGAAGATGTAGAAGATGAGGAGCCAGCCGATCTCGCTGCTCCCGCCGATGCCGTTCCACTACCCGATCCGGGATACAAACGAATGCGCTGTCCCGGATAAATCGTATAAGGCGGCTGGATACCATTCCATGCTGCCAAATCGCTGACCGTAATGCCGTTATCGCGCGCCAAGCCATACAGTGTGTCACCGCGTTTTACCGAAATCCAAGCTCCTTGCTTCGGTTTGGATACTTGCGACGCTGGCGTCCCGGAAGTCTGGGATCTCACCACGCTCTTCGTGCATCCGGACGTACCAGTCAATATCAACGCGATGACCAGCCCCATTATTATTGTCGATCCACGCATCGTCTTCATCCGTATTTCGCCCTCCACACTAGCCAGCCCACCACCATCAGCAACAAGCCGGTAGCCATCCAGCCTACCGGCTCAATCCAGCGACGCAGCGCCGCCTCTGCGCGCACGCCACCGATCTTAATCGCTATGGCCAGCAGGTAAACACGTTTGCCGCGCCCTATCACCATACTCGCCAGGAACGGTATCAATGGAACGCCAACGATACCCGATGCCCAGGTGAATATTTTCAACGGTATCGGTGTGAACCCCGCCAAAACCAGGAGCCAGAATGCTTTCCATGGAGATTCCGAGACAATCTGCTTCAACTCCTGCACCTGGGACTCGATAGCCGGACGCCAACCCAACCAATCGATCACTGGCTGCAACGCTACATAAGCGAAATGCCCGAGTGCGTATCCGATCAGCGCCCCCAGTAAAGAACCTATCAGGCTGAGTGTGGCGAACCACAACGCACGCCGCGGCTGAGTCAATGCCATGGGCGCCAGCATCACCTCGGGCATCACCGGAAAAATGATTGCTTCGAAGAAACTCAATACGGCAAGCAGCCTCGGAGCATGGCGATGCTGCGACCAGCGCAACGCGCGTTCGTAAAGCGGTCCAAAGAGCCTCATCGTTCCGTTTCCCCTGGAGTCAATCGAGTGTGCCCGACAACAGCGGTACGAAAATGACCGAGCCCATTGCGGTTTGGTTCAAGCTTCCATCGTCACGTCGCGTCACTCGTATCAATGCCTGCATGCCGGCTGCTCCCACAGGCGCGATCAACTGCCCTCCCGGTGCAAGCTGCTCAGTCAACGCATCGACCAAAGTGGCCGCCGCCGCAGTGACCAGGATCGCATCGTAGGGAGCATGTTCGCTCCAGCCGATATGCCCATCGTCATGTTTGCTGCGCAAATGCAGGTTAAGCAGACGGAACCGCTTGCGTGCTTGACGCAACAAATCACCGATTCGTTCCACCGTAAAAACCTCACTGCCCAGCGCCGCCAGGATCGCTGCCTGGTAGCCGGAACCAGTACCGATTTCCAGTACTTTTTTCGGGATACCCTGCTCCAATATGGCTTCCGTCATTCGTGCGACGACCAGGGGCTGCGAAATGGTTTGTCCATGTCCGATCGGCAGTGCCGTATCCTCGTAAGCGCGACTGGCGAGAGCCTCATCGATGAACAGATGCCGCGGCACCGTACGCATTGCATTCAATACCGCTTCGTTGCTGATCCCTGCGCCACGCAGACGCTCGACCAATCGGTCGCGCGCGCGCTGCGAGGTCATCCCCGACCCTGCTGCTTCCGGCCTCAGTCGCAAACGCGGCATCACGGTGCCGCCCCGCTACTGCCGGATGATGTGATCGTCAACGATGCTGTCAGACCGTCTACCCAACTGGCGACTTTATCCAACGCCGAATAGCGGGTCAGATCGACATGAATCGGGCTGATCGAAATGTGTCCGGTACGCACCGCATGAAAGTCGGTCCCGACCCCGGCATCCTGTTCCGGCCCAGCCGGCCCAATCCAATACACGGTGTCTCCCCGCGGATCCTGTTGCGTCAAGCAGGCTTCGGCACGATGGCGGTTACCCAGCCGAGTCACTTCGAATCCCGCTACCTGTTCCCAGGGCAAATCCGGCACATTGACGTTGAGAATGGTATTGGCTGGGAGAGGATCGGCATTCAATCGCGTGATGATCTCGACGACCGCACGTGCGGCCGTCGGATAATGCCGATCTTCATGTTGACGCGTGACCAATGACACCGCGACCGCCGGAAACCCGAGAAAGCGTCCTTCCATCGCCGCAGAGACGGTACCGGAATAAATCACATCGTCACCCAGATTGGCCGTATCGTTGATGCCCGATACCACGATATCGGGTTCAAATTCCAACATCCCCGTCAGTGCCAGATGCACACAGTCGGTCGGAGTCCCTGCGACCGAACACGTATAGTGATCGATCCGTTTCATCCGAATCGGCAAATCCAGCGTCAATGAATTGCTGGCCCCGGAACGATTGCGATCTGGCGCCACCACATGGACTTCATGTCCTGCAATACGCAATTCTTCGGCCAAGACCCGGATACCCGGAGCATCGACACCATCATCGTTACTGACTAATACACGCATGAGCTTCCTCTGATTCGGAGCCATGATACCGGATGCGTGCGACATGTCCCTGCTTACAGCCGATGGCACGTGCGTTACTCTTGTACCGATATGCCCATAAAAGAACCCGACAATCAGGATGATGCCGCGCTGTTCCGGCAAGCCGTCGGCCCTGTCACCCCCATACGCACGGGTACTGTCTCGCCGCCACGCAAGCCCATGCCCAAGCCTCGTGCCAGGATGGCCGAATGCGATGACGCGGATGCTCTCAGCGAGTTTCAACGGTTGCTGGACGATCCGGCGGTCACCCTGGAAGCCGGCGACACGCTACGCTACCGTCGCGACGATGTGCCATTGCGAATATGGCAACGTCTGCGCCGCGGCCACTACTCGGCGCAAGACGAGTTGGACTTGCACGGTGCGACCGCAGTCCAGGCCGAAGCAATGCTACGGCGATTCTTGAACGAAGCGCGTACTTCCGGACTCGGTTGCGTTCGCATCATTCACGGTAAAGGACTGGGCGGCAGCGATGTAGCCCCGGTACTCAAGAATCTGGTGGATCGCCTACTGCGGCAGCGTAACGATATTTTCGCCTTTCATTCCGCGCCATCGGCGCAAGGCGGAACCGGCGCAGTTCTGGTGTTATTAACTCGAGACCGTTCCAAGCGATGACATCTCATCTGCTGAATTACGTTATATCGCGAGGGGGACGGTAGACTTCCGTCTATGAATACCCCTTCTTATACCGCCAACGAGCTGGCCGAACGTTTCTCCCTGCAACTGCATGGCAACGGAGATATCCGTGTAAGTGGAGTCGCGACCCTGGCCCGAGCCGGTCGGACGCAGCTTGCCTTCCTCTCCAATGCCCACTATCGCCGGCAATTGGCCGATACGCACGCAGGTATCGTGGTACTGAATGCCGAGGATGCCGAAGCAGTCTCGGGCACCGCATTGGTCGCCAAAAATCCTTATGTGGCATTCGCCAAGATCGCCGCGTTGTTCGAAACACCGGCGCATCACGCTGCCGGCATACATCCGACCGCAGTAATCGACCCGAGCGCAGAAATCTCGCCTACCGCCCACATCGGCCCATTGGTCAGCATCGCCGCTCGCGCCCGCATCGAAGCCGGGTGCATGATCGGCGCCGGCAGCGTGATCGGAGAAGATTGTATCGTCGGCGCCGGCAGCGAACTGATTGCCCGGGTCACGCTCGTCACCCGCGTCCGGCTCGGCCAACGCACTCGCATTCATCCCGGTGCCGTACTCGGTGCCGATGGTTTCGGTCTGGCGATGGATGCCGGACACTGGATCAAGGTGCCGCAACTCGGTGGCGTCAGCATCGGCGACGATTGCGAAATCGGCGCCAATACCTGCATCGACCGCGGCGCTTTGGATGACACCGTACTGGATGCGGACGTGCGCCTGGACAATCTGATTCAAGTTGGCCACAACGTCCGAATCGGTGCCCATACCGTGATCGCCGGCGGCACCGGCATCGCCGGCAGCACTCATATCGGCCGTTACTGCCTGATCGGCGGGCATGTCGGTATCGCCGGCCATTTGGAAATCGGCGATAAAGTCACTGTACTAGGCAAATCCATGGTATCTCACTCTATCCGTGAGCCTGGCCAGTACTCTTCCAGCATCCCAGCCGTCGACAGCAAAGCATGGCGCAGAACCGTTGCCAGACTCAGACGGCTCGATCGGCGCACACCGCGCACCTCCAACCATGAACAGGAACCAGAATGACCCACTCCCCGACACTCCCTATTGAAGCCGAACAGATTCAATCCATGATCATGCACCGCTATCCGTTCCTGATGGTGGACAGGATCATCGAGTTCGAACCGGGAAAACGCATCCTCGCTTACAAGAACGTCACGATCAACGAGCCGTTCTTCCAAGGGCATTTTCCCGGGCACCCGGTGATGCCGGGAGTATTGATACTGGAGGCTTTGGCACAAGTAGGCGGACTACTGACACTGATCGGACGCGAAGAAGGCAGCAACAACCGGTTTTACTTGGCCAAGATCGACAACGCACGTTTTTCGCGAATGGTTATCCCTGGCGATAGACTGGATCTTGAGGTTACACTTAGACGTGTCATACGCGGCATGGGGTTCTACACGGGGGCTGCGCGCGTAGATGGCGAGATCGTCGCATGCGCCGATCTGGTTTGTGCCGAAGTGAAGGACTGATCCCCCATGGCGAATGCCGGTACTCTCATACACCCCAGTGCGATCGTCGATCCTGACGCCAAGTTGGGACTCGGCGTACAGATCGGTCCGTTCAGCGTCATCGGTCCCGAGGTGGAAATCGGCGACGGCTGCATCATCGGTCCGCACAGCAGTTTCATCGGCCCGACCCGGATCGGCCGTGACAACCGTTTCATCGGCCACATTGCCGTCGGCGGCGATCCGCAGGATAAGAAATATAACGGCGAACGTACCGAACTGATCATCGGCGAACGCAATACTTTCCGCGAGTTCGTCACCCTCAATCGCGGCACCAGCGGCGGCGGCGGCGTCACCCGTATCGGCGACGACAACTGGATGCTCGCCTATACGCATATCGCTCACGACTGCGAAGTCGGCAACCACTGCGTGTTTTCCAACAATACGACCCTGGCCGGTCATGTCACCATCGGCGATTGGGTCATCATCAGCGGCTTTGCCGGCGCGCACCAGTTTTGCAAGATTGGCGCCCATGCTTTCCTGGCCATGGGGGCTCTGGTCAACGGAGATGTCCCTCCTTTTACGATGATCGGCGGCAACTCACTGGGACGCCCGCGAGGGATCAATAGCGAAGGATTGAAACGGCGTGGTTTCGATCCCGAACGCATAGCTTCGATCAAACGTGCTTATCGGACGCTTTATGTTGCCGGCCTCCCCTTGGCTGACGCAAAAGCGCAACTTTTGGAACAGGGCAAACACAGCGAAGACGTTCGTCTGATGCTGCAATTCATCGAAACAAGCGAGAGGCCATTACTCAGGTGAATACCGACAACCCACCGCCCGGATCGAGCTCTTCTCCTCCCTTCAACCCACCGTCCAGCCTTCATTCGCAGGATGGATCAAGCTATTTCTGGCATCCCGCTTCATCCCATGGACAAAGAACCTCTTACGTGAGTGCAGCAATGCAATCATCAGCAACGCCGCGCAGCTACCCTCGTATCGTCCTGATAGCGGGCGAAACATCCGGCGACATGTTGGGCGCAGGGCTGATTCAAGCTTTGCGTGAACGCTTCCCGCACGCCGAGTTCGTCGGTATCGGAGGGGACGCGATGCGCAAGGCCGGTTGCCAGACCTGGCACGATGCCAGTGAGCTTTCGATCATGGGATTGGCCGAAGTGATCGGTCATCTGCCACGCTTGCTCAAATTGAGAAAAGAGTTTCGCAAGCGCGCTTTGGAGTGGGAGCCGGATGTGGTTATCGGCATCGACTCCCCGGATTTCAATTTGAGCATAGAGCGTTGGTTCAAGCGCCGTGGCATATACACCATTCACTACGTCAGCCCATCGGTATGGGCTTGGCGCGAGAATCGTATCGACAAGATCCGCGCCTGTGCCGATGAGGTTCTATGCTTGTTCCCGATGGAGCCGGCGTTGTATGCCGAACATCGCGTCAATGCCCGCTTCGTCGGACACCCCGTCGCCGATGCCATTCCATTGGAACCCAATCATCTTGCCGCCCGCGCAGAATTGAAACTGCCGGAGAACGTACCGATACTGGCAATGTTGCCAGGCAGCCGGCGCAGTGAAATCGAGCGTTTGAGCCAAGTCTTTCTCGACGCGGCGTGGCGGGTGTACGAAAAACTACCGGATCTGCATGTCGTCATTCCCGCAGCAAATACTGACTGCTATGAATATCTCTCCAAAGCGCTGTCGAGTTCGCTCCTTCCCAAGTCGAACCTGCATCTGATCCAAGGCCAGTCCCGGACCGCCATGATCGCCGCGGACGTGGCGCTGTTGGCCTCCGGTACCGCGACATTGGAAGCCATGCTATGCAAGTGTCCCATGGTGGTCGGGTATCGCATCTCGCCGCTGACTTATTCCCTGGTCAAGACATTGCATCTGGTCAAAACCAACCGCTATGCGCTACCCAACATATTGGCCGGCCAAAGTCTGGTCCCAGAGCTGATTCAATCGGATTGCACTGCGGACAGGTTATCGGCCGAAATCCTGAACTGGCTCTGTGATCCGCAGCGGGCGATGGCGCTTCAGCCGATCTATCGCAAGTTGCACATGTCGCTCCGTCAGGACGCTTCGGAACGTGCTGCCGATGCCGTCGCGGCGATACTAGAACCCGTGCCGTTGCCTACATGACGACGATGGCGGCGCCCGATCCCGCGCTTCCACCGCCTGACATCCTCCAGATCGCCGGCGTGGATGAAGCCGGGCGCGGTCCGCTGGCCGGTCCGGTAGCAGTTGCAGCCGTCATTCTTGATCCCCGGAAACCGATTCGCGGTTTGAATGACTCCAAGCGCCTCAGTCACCCGCAACGAGAGACGCTATACCCCATCATCATCGGGCAAGCGCTGGCCTGGCATATCGAAATGGTGGAAGTCGAAGAAATCGACCGTCTCAATATCCTGCAAGCCACTTTGGCGGGTATGTGCAGATCGCTATGCGCTTTACGGCCGGCGGCGCAACTGGCACGCATCGATGGCAACCGCTTACCCCGCGACCTGCCATGCCCGGCAGAAGCGATCGTCGGTGGCGATCGCAGTGACTCAGCCATCATGGCGGCTTCCATTCTGGCCAAAGTGGCGCGTGACCGGTTGATGCAAGCCTTGCACCAACAACATCCCGAATACGGTTTCGACCGCCATAAAGGCTATGGCACCGCTGCACATCTAGCTGCACTTGCCGAACACGGCCCCTGCCCGCACCATCGCCGCAGCTTCGCTCCGGTACGTGCATCAGAAAACCGCCGATCGAAATAAAGCATGCATCTGTTATCGATGCCGCATTCGCCGCCACTGCGGCAAAAACGGATCAGCCATCCTGGGTATCCCACCTGTCTCGCATGACCATGGGCGAGCCAATCTCACCCCGCGCCACTTGCCCGTCATTCGGCAATCGAACCAATGCCCAATGCACCAACGCCTCCGTATACGGCAACCCCATCGGCACTGATATCGACACGGCTCAATGGTGGTGACCGCCCTCGCCATGCACATGACGGTGTTCGATTTCCTCAGCAGAAGCCTCGCGCACCTCGACGATGTCGATGTCGAAATGCAGTTCTTTACCCGCCAGCGGATGATTCAGATCGACATCGACGACACTGTGTCCGATCTTCATGACCGTTACCGCACGCGGGCCGAAATTGGTCTGCAGTATCACCTGCATGCCCGGTTCAAGCCGGTTCTGACCGAAATGTTTCTTCGGAACACGTTGCGTCAACCCCTCGCGATATTCGCCATAGGCCTCATTTGCCGGGATATCCGCTCCGAAACTATCACCAGCCTGTTTCTCGAGCATGACCTTTTCCAGGCCTGGAATGACATTCCCATACCCGATCAAAATAGCCAGCGGTTCGCCTGCTTTCGAACTTTCGAAAGCAGGCTCTCCCTGCTCATGCGCACTACGCTCGGAAACGGAATAATGAAAACGGACAACGCGGTCTTTTTCGATTTTCATGAGCAACTCGGGTTAGCCGCAATCGTCACGGCACAGGAAAACAATCCGGCGGAACGCCGGCGCTTGCGTGCGCCGACCCCACTGGCCGTCGCTCGAATGATCCATTATCCTGGCCCCATGCGTCTCACGCCAGTTTTCCCGACTTCCGCACATCACCGCGGTGCTCTATTGATCGTGTTGACGGTCATCGCAGCATTGTCTGCGTGCGGTGGCCATTCCAACGTCAGATCGTCTTCATCCCGCTCTCTCGATACGCATTGGCCAGTGGTGCCGGCATCCGATCCGGCTGCCGCCAATGCAGTGGTGATGCGTGCGTTGAGCTTGGTCGGCATCCCTTATCGCTATGGTGGCAACACTCCGGAATCCGGCTTCGATTGCAGCGGATTGATCAATTACATCTATCAAGACATGTTGGACCTGCGATTGCCGCGCACATCTCGGGAACTGGCTCAGATACAAGGCCCCAAGCTGCCCCAAAAACAGTTGGCAGCGGGAGACCTGGTATTTTTCGGCAATCGCGGACAAGTCAATCACGTCGGGATTTACATAGGCGAAGGCCGTTTCGTACACGCTCCCAGCAACGGAGGCACGGTTCGCCTGGATATGCTGGATGGTACTTATTGGCGCGATAATTACACTGGCGCAAAGCGTGTACTGTATTGAATATAAAATTCCAATGGTTTCTTTAGGCTTTCTTTAACTCTTTCTGAACACACCGTCCGGAACATCCGGGCATCATGCGCGGCAGTATTACGAAACGACGACAAACACGTGACGACTGACGACTTGCCTGATTCTGGCGCGCCC
>JAITWM010000134.1 GCA_031285265.1 Lysobacteraceae bacterium | reverse complement strand
CGACACCGGCACGGTCGATCGCGAACAGGACATCCAGATTCTGGGTGGCCACGTCATGAACCACTTGATCGTAGGCGCGCTGCAAGAACGTGGAGTAGATGGCTACCACGGGTTTGGCGCCTTGGGTCGCCATGCCTGCCGCGAGCGTGACCGCATGTTGTTCGGCAATGGCGACGTCGAAATAGCGGTTCGGGAATTCCTTGCTGAAGCGGACCAGTCCCGAGCCTTCGCGCATCGCTGGCGTGATTCCCAGCAAACGGGGATCGGCGCTTGCCATATCGCAGAGCCAATTGCCGAACACATCGGTATAGGTCGGCTTTTTCGGGCCAGCTTTCGTAACGACGCCCTTGGCTGGATCGAACGGGCCGACGGCGTGGTAACCGATTTGATCACCTTCGGCCAGTTCGTAGCCTTTGCCTTTGGTGGTGATCACGTGCAGCAGCTGCGGCCCTTTGAGTGTCCTGAGCGTTTTCAGCATATCGATCAGGGAGGGGATGTCGTGTCCATCGATCGGTCCGGTGTAATGGAATCCCATTTGTTCGAACAAGGTCGAGGGAATGAACATGCCTTTCCAATGTTCCTCCCAGCGCCTTACGAAACGCGCCGTGGGATTGTTCTTGTCGCCGAGCAGCTTTTTGCCGCCTTCACGCAAGGCATTGAGAGTGCGGTTGCCGGTCAATCGACCCAGCATCTGAGTCAATCCGCCGACGTTTTCGGAGATCGACATGCAATTGTCGTTGATGATCACCAGCAGGTTGGGTTGCGGCTCCATGCCCCCGGCGTGATTGAGCGCCTCATAGACCATGCCCGCCGTCATCGCGCCGTCGCCGATCACCGCGACGACCTTGCGATCGTCGCCGTTCCGGGACAGCGCGATCGCCATGCCCAAAGCGGCGGAAATGGACGTACTGGAGTGGCCGACGCCGAAGGTGTCGTACGGGCTTTCTTCACGTTTTGGGAATGGAGCCACGCCATCCTTCTGCTTCACGGTATGAATGTTGTCACGGCGTCCGGTCAGAATTTTGTGCGGATAGGTCTGGTGCCCGACGTCCCAGATCAACTGGTCGGTAGGCGTGTCGTATAGGTAATGCAGTGCGACGGTCAATTCGATCACGCCCAGGCCGGCAGCGAAATGACCTCCGCTTTTGCCAACCGATTCGATCAGAAAAGTACGCAATTCATCGGCAATTGCCGGCAGTTCAGATTCGTCGAATGTACGCAGGTCGGCTGGGGTTTGGATATGCGAAAGACGAGGATAGCGGGTCTGATCAATCATTTTTACTGAACTTCAAGCAATCCGGTATTGTCCTCTCCATTGCGGTGGCCGACAAGTTGAATGTACTTCCGTATTTCGCGTGTTCGTAGGGTTTCTATTAGGATAAGCGGGATCTTTTGGGAAGTTGCGCTTCGAGAAAGGTCATTTGGTCGGCCAGAATATTCCGGTTGGACAGGATCAAGTGTTCGATCCAACTGGGACAGTGGGGAACCGCCAACAACGGCATATGCGCTTGTTGCGGAGTCCGGTTGCCTTTGCGCGAATTGCAGGTAAGGCAGGCGGTAACGACATTCTCCCAAGTATCCCGCCCGCCCTTGGAGAGCGGAAGCACGTGGTCACGGGTCAATTGCGGCCGTTCAAATGGCTTGCCGCAATAAAGGCACAGGTGTGCATCGCGGGCGAATAATGCGGAATTGGCCAAGGCGGGCGTGGGATTCAACGCCTGTGGACCGGGGCGGCCACGGGTGGCAATGATTGGATGTAGAAAGAAACTGCTGCGTGTATCGGTCAGACGATTGATTCCTCCGCGTATCCATAGAACCGGGTCTCCTAGCGTCCAGGCCACTGCGCCGCGCGCGTAGAGGCAGGTAGCATCTTGCCAGCCTAGCCAGTCCAACGCATGTCCATAAGCATCCAGCGTCAGCAAGCGCAGATGTGGAGTTGCTGACGGTGTATGCATGGATAACGAATCCATGTCGGCATCCCGGCAGGCGAATCCCCGAGTATGAGACGAGCGGAATTGAACAAAGTCGACGGTCATCGGCTCGGTGATCTATTTGCCCGAACGCAGACATTATGGAGGTTAAAGAAGGCGAGCGGGGTGAAAGCGGAAGCAGTGCCGATGCGGGTTTGAAGTGCGCTTTCAGGCGATGCGTGGTATTCACCGACCAATGGTGAGCAGATGGGCATCAAGTGACGATACCGGCGTATTCCGGTACTCATCGGGGATGGTGGACCTTTTCCAAAAATCCGTCGGAATCCGGTCGCGTGGATTATCTGCCGCTGGAGTCGGTTCCGATAAATTTTCGCTATCGGATAGTGTTTGTCTCGACCGTCATCATTTTTCGGCCTCATCCGCCGCCGGGCGGGTCCGATTTCGAGAAACGTGCCGTTACGATGACGGTGGAAGCGATACGAGGGACTGTACGGTATCTGCCGTTTGCTGATGGAAGCAATGCTTTCATTCCATAGCCTTTGGGAGAGGACTGCCGCATTTGCGGCAGAATTCGGCATCGCCCTCGTGCCCTTCCTGACCACATTCCGGACAGCCGCGCTGGTCGTGCCGGTTTTTTGGATTTTGACGAGAGGCCAGCAGGCTGCTGGCCAATTCGGCGGTATAGATGCCTGTAGGTACCGCGATGACGCTGTAACCGATCAATATCAATACCGAACTGATGACGCGTCCGGCGGCGGTTTGCGGCGCAATATCGCCGTATCCCACTGTAGCCATCGTCACGATGGCCCAGTACATGCTGGTGGGGATATTACTGAAGCCGTGCGCCGGGCCTTCGATCAAATACATCAAGGCGGCAAATATCACCACGACTGTCAGGACGCCGCAGATAAACACGAATATTTTGCGTCGGCTGCGCCATAGCGCCGACATCAGCATGCCGCCTTCTTCCATGTATTGGGTCAGCTTCAATATCCGGAAAAGACGCAAAATGCGCAGCACTCGCACGACGAGCAGGCTTTGGGTGCCAGGCAAAATGACCGAGAGATAGGTGGGAAGAATCGAGACCAGATCGATGATGCCCCATACGCTCAAGGCATAACGCAATGGACGACGCACGACTAGCAGGCGGACGACGTACTCGGCCGTGAACAGTAAAGTGAAGATCCATTCGACGATGTACAGGGGCCGTTGAAAGCGGGCATGCAGGCTTTCGACGCTGTCGAGCATGATCACCAGCACGCTGGTCAGAATCAGGATGATCAACGCAAGATCGAAATTGCGGGAAGGCGGCGTATCGTGGCGG
>JAITWM010000109.1 GCA_031285265.1 Lysobacteraceae bacterium | reverse complement strand
GCCATGGCGGGCATTTGATGATCGATTATAAGTTCTAAGCAGTAGTTACCTGGTTTCGGACAGCAATCCACGAAGGGCAGACTCCGGTCTGCCCTTCGTATTTCGCGGGTATATCGAATCGCTTGCAGGATCCACAAGCTTCCTTGCCGAATTGGGACAGTCGGAAAGCGGCAAGTGCCACAGCAAACGATGCGTGTGTTTGTCGTTGTACTGTTGCCACCGGATACCGGATATCCTCCGAACCTGATCCAGGTCCTCGAACAACGGGCATTGAACACCTGCTCCGGCAGATCCGGTTGAAATTTCCAATAGTGGCATCCTGGCTATAACTGCCCAATGGGATGCAACGCAACTCGATAGCAGAAGCGCGACACCATGCTGCACCTGAAAATCCAAAGCAGCATACGAATCGGACCATCGAGACACATGGCGATTCTTTATATCTTTCGGGCGGACAACCTGGACGCCAGCGGCTATATCGCCGTGCTTCCCGCTGTATTTCGACGAAATCGCAAAAGACCCAATGACCGACCCGGCATATTTCGGCCAACGGCCGGCAGCCGAAATCCAATCACGATCATGACGATACCGGTGCGATAGACCGCACATGCCATTCGGAAGTGACATGCGTTCCCGCTTTCAGAAGAAAAGTCCGCTTGACTTCGTCATGTGCGCCGCAAACCACCACCAAGACGACCGCTTTCTGCAACGTCCCTTCCTGTTCGATCGCATCCAGCAATCGTTCGCCAATGCTCGACCATAATTCCGGCCGTTCCACGACGAAATCATGAATCAGACATGCTTTGCCACCCATATCGTAGACCGGCGGCGACTCCACGATATGACCGATCACATAGCCATCGACGCCATTTCCGCCGTCATGCACCAGTGCAATCCAATCGGCGTTATACAGCAGTTTCTTGAAAAAAACCGCCTGCAACTCATTGCCGTCGGTCGCTTTCCGCCAATAGACGGGAGAATGCTGTTCGTATTCGGTCCGTTTGGCATCGGACAGTTGAACCATCCGGGCAATATCGTGAAGCTCCGCACGTCTGATCGTCATGGTTGGATTCCGGAAAATGAAATTCTTTTGAAAAGCAGGTCGTTTGCCCGTGATGCCGCACCGGATACACGCCTGCGTATCGTCATCTCAATGGCCGCCACGATGGCGGCACATGGCGATATACCGAATGTGAAGCAATCACGCTGCGAGTGCAACCAACATCTTCGATAGTCGCGTCATGTATCCGCTGCATCATCGCCGGCACACCCGACACGCCTGCAACCAGCGGCGGCACGTCATCACGTGATGCCCAATCCGGGAATCGCACTGACCTCATTAGGATCGAATCCGGTCAATCTGGCGAAATGCCGGCCGCGTTCGGTGTAATCGCGATACGCACCGAAACTCGGCGCTCCCGGCGACAACAGCACCACTCCACGGCCGCCTAGGCTTTCCTCAGCCAGTCGGATTGCTTGCTCCAGCCCATCGGCCGACGCCAGTGCAAAGAGGCCTCGTGCGGCCAATGGCGCCAGCAAAGAATGGATCCGCGGACCATTCATTCCCAATGTCACGACCGATGCCGGCGGCGCTGCGGCAATGCGGTCGGCAAACGCCGACCAATCCAGACCACGGTCATACCCGCCGACCAGGATCGCGACTGGCTGATCGTGAAAACAATCCAATGCGGCCAGACTGGCATGCGGCGTGGTGCTGATCGAATCGTTGACATACACCATACCACCCCGCTCTCCCAGCCGTTGCAGACGATGCGGCAAAGGCTGAAAGTCGTTCATCGCGCCGAGCACGGTCATCGCATCGATACCGATGGCCTCGATCACCGTCAGCACAGCGCACAAGTTGACACGATTATGGCGCCCGGGAAGCGGTAACGATGCGGTATCGAATACCGGAACATCCATCCGGTACAGCACCTCGCCGCGCAAGTGCCAACCATCCTCCCGATTGAACCAGCGCAGATTGCTATCGGGCAGCGATAAATCCACCAGCAATGGGTCGGCGGCGTTCAACACTGCAATACGCGGCCGTGCCTCGGTCAACAAGGACAACTTGTCCTCAACATAACGCTGTTGGCTCCCGTGCCAATCCAAGTGCTCCGGATACAGATTCAACATCACGGCCACATCGGGGCGCACACCACTGACAGCCACATCCCGCGTCTGATAGCTGGACAACTCGATCGTCCAGAACTCCGGCGCTTGCGGCGGCGCCAACAACTCCAGCAACGGCAAGCCGATATTGCCAGCAAGCGCGGTACGATGCCCGCCGGACCGCAAAAGATGAGCCAGCAATGCAGCGCTGGTACTCTTGCCCTTGGTGCCGGTCACACACAGCGTGCATACATCCGGATGTTCGCCGAACCACAGCGTAGTGCCACCGATGAAACGCGTCCCGGCAGCGATCGCGGCCTGCGCTTCCGGCCGATAAGGACTGATCCCCGGCGATTTGACCACCAGATCAAAACGTCCCAGACGCCCGGCATCGGCCACCGTCTCGATCGTCAGCCACTCATCTCTCAGCGCAGCGGCCTCCGCCGCTTCCGTATCCTGACAAAACAAGGTCAGCGGCAATTGCGGCAAGCGTCCTCGCAATGCGCGATATGCGGCGCGGCCTTCGCGTCCCCAGCCCCATAGCGCGACACGCTGCCCTTCAAGCTGCGAAATGCGCACGCACCCGCTCCCACAGCGGCGCCGGCACGCGATGCTCGCCACCGATACGCAGCAACGGCTCGATCGTCAAACCGGCGGGTTCCAGTTGCGGCTGAATCTCTCGAATGAACCTTGCGACCAGCGCATCTTCGCGCCACTCCGGCTTGTGCGTCAGCGCTGTCAGTGCCGCGCGCGACTCGCGCCCCTCGCCGACACATTCGAACGGCTTGTGATCTCGATATTCCAACAACGCGTCGTATCCTCTCACCTGCTCCATGTCATCCAGCAGATTGCGTCCGAAGATATTCACCAGACGTGTTTTCGGCATGAATGGCGCCAGCGCCAAGAATACGAAATGACATTTCGGACACATTCCGCACCAGCGCTGCGCCGGCTTCTCCCCAAGAATATGAAAGTTGCGATTGCAACTGGAGAAATACGCGTCGTAATGATCGGTCTTGGCGAACTGCCGCGCCACCGCCAATTCCGATAGCGGCCGCAACAACGAGTAATAACGCAAATCCGCGGCAATGTGCCGTTCGACATATTCACCGAAGTGCTTCTCGAAAGCCCACCCCTTCGACCACTGATGGTTGATCTCGCCGGTATCGGCCACCAGGCTGCCGGCACTGGCCGAACGTTCATTGGAAAAGACCACTTGACCGACGCCATGCAGCAATGCGGTCAATACCAGGATCGCCGAATTGATCGCAGTGACCGGAATATGTCCGTTATAAGCGCCCTGACGATTGATTTCGAACAATTCCGGCGCCAATGCACGGCCAACCTGCCAGTGCGGCAGACCGGTCCGCTCGGCACAAGACCGGATCAACTGCGAGCTGCCGATCCAAGCGAGGGTCTGCGGCTGTCCCGCCGAACGCAGTGCTTCGATGCTGACCAACGAATCCTTGCCGCCGCCGACTGCGGTCAATGCATGGTTGCGCAACCCCAGCGTCTCCGCCGCGGCACCCGTCGTCGCGGTTGCAGGAAAATGAATCCGTTCACGTAAGTCGAGACCATTCTTATAGGCGAATTCGGCCAGCCCGTTGAGATAAATATCTTCTAGCAACGCAGCGGTTTCCGCGTCGATGGCATAGCCCTCGATGCGGACCGCCGAAGGCGCCGCTTTGTAATAGCTGACGCCGGCGATCAAATGCAGTAATCGCAGCGCACGCTCCACTGCCGAAGCACGCGCGCCATCCAGCGAAAACGGGGCCCCTGGCACCGTGATCTTTTCGACCAGCTCGGGGCCGTCATCGAAGGCGTAAACCAATTGCGCTACGCCGCTATCGGCATCGAAACGGCAACGGATGAAGCGAAAGGTTTCGACTTTGTCTCTATCGAATATAGTCATGATTGCCCCGGAACCAGGATCCGCGCGAGATAGCGGCGGCAGAGGAAGTATTCAATAACGAAAAAAGGAACGACGCCAAACACGATAAAGGTTGCCGTCAACATCAGCGAAACGGACAACACGCCGGGAATGATCCTCACAACGATTGCCGGATCAACCATCAGCGCAGCGGACGACAATGCTTGCAACCACCACGCGCCCAATACGATCGTGGCAACCATCAATACGAACCGAGGGATCGCCGCTGCCACCGTATGCAATGTCAAACCGCCAGGAAGACGCAATTGTCTGGCACAGACTATCCGGCGTTCCTGTCTCCATGCCGCCCAACTCGCTGCAATGCCTGCAACGAAGCAGGTTGCCAGCGGCAACAGGCGATCGACGACGCCTGTTTCGAACAGCCCGCCCCCATGCTTCCACGTCCACCAGACGAGCACTCCACTCCCCGCACATAGCGCAGCCATGCCGCTGCCCAGAACATATTCCGTCCTAGGCGTCATCAATCACATCCTCGACCGGAAGCGCCCGCAAGTTGTAGCGATTGGCCATTACGAACCCATAGGCGCCGGCATCGGCAATCAGCAGGACATCTTCTGCCTGTGTCGATGCAGGCAAACGCCTCCGCCGTCCCAGCACATCACTGGATTCGCAAATCGGGCCGACTACGTCGAACAAAGCCTCATCGGCCGCGTCCAATCGACTGAGATTGACCACATCGTGCCACGCGTCGTACAGCGCTGGACGAATCAACGCATTCATGCCTGCATCCAGACCGACCCGGTGGATACCATCCTTCTCGACCACCTGCGTCACGTGCGTCAACAGCACTCCCGATTCGGCGACCAGATAACGACCCGGTTCGATCGCGAAACGGTAATTCGGATACATCGCCTTGACTTCCGCCAACCCCGCACTCCACGCCTCCAAATCGAAAGGCTCGTCTTCGGCGCTATACGGAATCGGCAACCCGCCACCGATATCGATCGTCTCGATGCTGCCGATCCGTCCGGCGATACCGCACAACTCATCACAGACCGCGCGCCAGTGCTGAGCACTGTCGACGCCGCTGCCAAGATGCGCGTGCAAGCCGACCACTCGTACGTTCAGCGCGCGCGCGGCATCGATAAACGACGGGATTCTACCTGTCGGCAGACCGAACTTGGCATCGACACCTCCAGTGCGGACCTTTTCATGATGACCTTCGCCCCGTCCCAGATCCAAACGCAACCAGAGCGAGCGATTGCGAAACACCTCCGGCCAACGCTCCAGGGCCTCGATATTGTCCAGCGTCACCACCGCACCTGCGGCGAATGCTTCTTCGTACTCGGCGCGCGGCGCGAAACTCGGCGTAAACAGCACATGTTCCGGCGCAATATCCGGCAACACATCGAAGACATGGCGCAGTTCGGCGAGCGAAACGCATTCCATGCCGAAACCTTCCTGCGCCAATGTACGCAGAATCGCCGGATTCGCATTGGCCTTCAATGCGTAATGCCGCCGATCGACCGGCGCGACTGCCGCCAGCGCGCGCGCGCGCGCGCGGACCGTCGGCAGGTGATAGACATAACGCGGCGTTGATTGCGCGGCAAGCGCCAGCAACCGGTCGCCCTCACTGCGCCACCAAGGCGTTTCGCGCGGACGGATATTGCCGTTGATTCCCCGCCAACTCGGCCCGAAGACTTCGGTATTCTCGACCGGCATCGCACCGCTCTCGATCAATTCGGCATGCAGAATCGGCATCAACCCGTCCGCCGCCGCCTCATCGATCACGAACGTCAAGTTCAAATCGTTGGACGATTGCGAAATCATATGCACCCGCTCGCGTCCGAACGTGGCCCAGATATCGGACAGCTTGTGCAACAGCGAGCGCATACCACGCCCGACCAGAGTGATCGCTGCGCACGGCACAATAACTTTGACTTTGCAGATTTCCGCCAAATCCGCCGACAAATCGTTGAGCACATCCGTATTGACCAGATTTTCGCTCGGGTCCAAGGAAACCGTTACGTTGGTTTCGGCTGAAACGATCAGATCCACCGACAAACCGTGCTTGCTGAAACGACCGAATACATCGGCCAAAAAGCCGACCTGCCGCCACATGCCGATACCTTCCATGGAAATCAGGACGATTCCATTACGACGACTGATCGCCTTGACTCCAGGCACCGGTGCCGCCGCGCCGTCGATGCTGGTCCCCGGCATGTCCGAGCGTTCCGTATCCAGAATTGCCATCGGTACCGAAGCATCACGACACGGTTTGATCGAACGCGGATGCAGTACCTTGGCACCGGTGGTGGCGATTTCCTGCGCTTCGTAATAATCCAGTCGTGTCAACAATCGCGCCTCCGGTACCTCGCGCGGATTGGCGCTGAACATACCCGGCACATCGGTCCAGATTTCGACTCGCCTCGCGCCCAGCAGCGCTCCAAAGTACGCGGCGGACGTATCCGATCCGCCACGTCCCAGAATCGCCGTCCCTCCATCGGGATGGTTGGCGATAAATCCCTGACTAATCAATATACTAGTCGGCTGACGGGCGAACTCCTCGCGCCAAAGAGCGTCGGATTGCCATTGGCAGGACACGGACAGGCGCTTGGCCCAATCGCTCTGACCGGGCAACGACAAGGCATTCAGCCAATCGCGTGCGTCCGTCCAACCAATGTCCAGGCCACAAGTCCGCAAATAAGCGGCGCCGAGCGTCGAAGACAACAGCTCGCCCTGCCCCAATACTTCGGCCTGCCAATCCATTGCACACGTGGCGGCACGCGGATCGTCCAATAACGCACGCAGCGCCGCCAAACGATCATCCAAAACCACCCCGGCATCCAGATCCAGCTCGGCGGCAAAATCCCGGTGCCGCTGCTCCAACGCCGCTACTCGTTGCGCACTATCAGCGGCACCATCGGCGATCGCGGTCAATTCGTTGGTGACGCCGGACAGCGCCGATACGACGATCAATACTCGCGCATCGTTCTCGTCGACCCGTTTCTTCGCCAACTTCCCGATCGTATCCCAACGATGACGACGCGATACCGACGTACCGCCGAATTTAAGAACGAACCAGCAATCAGAAGCAGAGGAGACGGAAACCATGGCAGAATTCGAAAGGAAATGCCCGCTATTCGGGCGAGAACCATCGATTCTATCCCAACCGAGCCGCTTCGAAGCCATCATGAGCACACGACGCTTTCTGCAACTGGATGTTTTTACCGATCGCCCCGGCGCGGGCAACCCTCTGGCAGTGGTGGTCGAGGCCGACGGACTCGATGACGAAGCCATGCAAGCGTTCGCGCATTGGACCAATCTTTCCGAAACTATTTTTCTATTTCCTCCGGATATCGAACAGGCCAATTACCGGGTCCGTATCTTCACTCCGCGCAGCGAATTGCCGTTTGCCGGCCACCCCAGCATCGGCGCCGCCTGGGCGGTATTGGAAACGGGACTGACGACCGCGCCTGAAGGACGCTTGATCCAACAATGCGACGCCGGCCTGTTGCCGGTGTGGATCGAAGAACGGGAAGGCATCCGCGTGATCCACGTGCGTTCGCCATCGGCGCGGCGCCGTGAAGTCGTCGGGCCGGATTGGCTGTCGGCGGATGCGTTATTCGGTGCGCGACGCGGCAGCCTGCCTCCTGCACTATGGGACAATGGCCCCAACTGGTGGCTGGTCGAATTGGCCGATGAACAGTCCGTGCGCGGTTTGTCTCCGGATCTGGCCGCCATTGCTTCGCTTCCGGGAACCATGCAATCGCCCGGCGGCAAATTGGCGGTCTTCGCCCGGTGCCACGAGGCCACGGATTACCAACTCGTCGTGCGCGCTTTCGCTCCCGCGCAAGGTATCCCCGAAGATCCTGTTACCGGCAGCGCCAACGCCTGTATTGCCGCGATGCTGCACCGTGCCGGCAGATTGCCGGGAACGGGAAATCGCTACATCGCCCATCAGGGCCGGGAAATCGGGCGCGACGGGAAGGTCGAAATTACCGTCGATGCCGATGGCGAAGTATGGATCGGCGGCCAAGTACAGACGGTCATTCGAGGCGAGATGGACTGGCCGTGACAGTGCTACACCACAGATGCGGAACCAAAACTCCGCCTCAAACCGCACTCATCCGTTCTCCAAATCCTCTGATCTGACTTTCGCTATTCCACTGTTTCCGGAAACTGGGCATCCGCGTATTCCACTAATTCCGCCTGCAAACAGATGATGCCTGCTCCCAGCAACTTCGATACCGGGCAGTTTCTGCTGGAATATTCGGCCAACTGAAAAAAAGTAACTGAATCCACACCCGGAACGACCGCCTTCACTTCCAAGTTGATCTGTGAAATATCGGGATCTTCTTCGCTTTCCAGCATCACTTCCGCACGTGTGCTTATTACCTCCGGAGAAAATCCCGCCGCTGCCAACTGCGCAGCAAGCGACATCGAAAAACAGCCCGAATGCGCGGCCGCAATCAATTCCTCAGGACTGGATTCACCGGTAGAAAATCCGCCAGTGTAATTCCGCTTGGGCCCATAACGCAGACTCTTCAATAAGCCACTTTGAGGCGCATTGATGATGCCGCGCCCAGAAGCGGTATCTCCCTCCCACCGAGCTATGGCAAAACGTTTGGTATCCATGTCACAAACTCCCGAGTCTTCTGATGAATATTTGAGTATCATTATCGATACTACTCGTGATGAGTTCGTGATTTAAATGTAAATTACAGCGCCGTACCACCATAAAGAATGGCGGCAATTTATTGAATAACCATACTATATTTCTATTCAAATCTCATGATACACAAAAATTAATGTGGAAATAAGCGTGCCCTGAAATGAAAACAGAACAATGAGTCACTCATTAATAGCGACGAAAATCACATCCTAACATTATAGTGTTATATGTATCCCACTTTTCATTTTCCAGCCATTATTTATCAACTTGCATGGTCATTTATCAACTCGGCTTTCAAGGCGGGTCATACCGGCACCAGAAAATATCGATAGCAGGCAGCACTTGTTGATTTTTTCAGCAATCCTCGGAAATAACATTTCATCAATACCGGGGACAACAACCTGAATGATCAAACAGACGCTAGGGATATTTGCCTTCTCTTTCATGGAACACCGTCATCGCGATCCGCATACCGGCCGAGTCCGCAGACAATCCTGCCGCGCACGACCATTTGGATGACAACCCAAGATACGCAACCCGCATACACGGCTTCGATCGCCCCGCCCAAATCCATCCTATGACCGGTTTCATGACACCCCCGAGCCCATAAGCCGACACCGCCGATAAGACGGCCATGTATGCAATACGCTCAAACGACCGTCCTCCTCTAAGAACCTGTTCAAAGTCTCGTGGAAATGTCCGATGCTATGGGGATGAGACCGACCTATCCAAGCGATATTAGCCGTGAACAATTTGAGTTGATCCGTCCTTTGTTGGAAAGTGCG